>NZ_JBIVMX010000009.1:0-119112 GCF_044753305.1 Pseudomonas sp. NPDC088429
GCGCGTATTGCATACGCGCTGCTGAAGAGCGAGAAAGCATACGTCAGCAAAACTGCCTAAAAAACGTTGTTCGCAACCATAGAATCTCCCACATTAAACCGCGTTCCGTCAGAAGGAATGCGATCTACCTGTGGGAGCGGGCTTGCTCGCGAAGAGGCCCTTACTATCACCTATCAATATCAGGCGATCACGATACCGTCGGCATTCAGGCTATTCAGCGCCACGCCTACCAACGTCACCGAATCGTTGCCAAACGTCAGCACCGTGTCCTGCCCGACACTGGAGGCATGCGCACGGAAGTCATCCGCGGGCAAAACACCCTGCACACCGAGAAACACCAGTTTGTCATTCGACGAATAACCCACCACCCGATCCTGCCCAAACGCGCCGTTGAACAGGAACGTATCCGCCCCGCCCCCCGATTCCATCAGGTCATTACCGGCGCCGCCGACAAATACATCGTTGCCCGTACCGCCAATCAGATGATCGTTGCCATCCAGCCCGAACAACCAGTCGCCACTCGCATGTGCCTTGAGCTTATCGACGCCACTGGTGCCTTTCACGCTCGACTCGTAAGCGGTAACGGTGTTGCCCGCTGTCAGGCCGTTGACCGTGACGCTGTTGACCACGTCATTCTTGAACACGCCCCAGAGAAACCCCGGTTCCTTGGTCAGAATCGTGCCGATGTCGCGAGTGATGCTGATCCCGCCCTGTGCATCGCGGATGTACAGATTGCCCACGCCGTCGTTGGCGAAGTCGAAGTTCTTCACCGAGTTCTGCAGATCCAGTGAATTGTTGCCCTGCCCGCCGAGGATGACGTTGTAACCACCGCTGTCACGGAACGTGTCGTTGCCGGCGCGTCCCTCCAGGTAGTCGTTGCCGCTGCCGCCCTGGATCAGGTCATTACCGTCACTGCCGATGATGAAGGTGCTGCCCTTGTGGGTTTCGGCGTTGCGATTGAGATCCTGCACCCAGGTATTGGCGCGCGCCGGTTCGGACAGGTTGGCGACGATGATCGTCGAGTCGCGGCTGGTCAGGTCGTAGAACTTCGACTCGATCACCCGGTTCATGCCATCGCCATACGCGGTCGGCAAGTGCGAGATCCACGTCGGAATATTCAGGATCGAGAATGGCAGCAGATTCCACGCGGTCGAGGCGTAGTGATCGTTGAAGCTGACGATGTTGTCGCTGGTCGACGCGTGCGGCGCGTCATGCACGCCGACCGAGGCGCCGGTGAAGGTCGAGCCGTCGAGGGCGCGGAATACCGGGTCGTTTTCGTAGCCGACATTGAGCACTTTGTCGGTGCTGCTCTGGGTCGGCGAGGCGTAAGCAATGTAGTTGGAATCGGCGAAGAAACCGCCCCATTTGCCACCGCTCAAATCGGCCATGCTGTTGACCGCGAGGCCGCCGAGGCTGTGGCCGCTGACCAGTACGTCGTTGCCGCTGAGACCGTTGGCCTTGGCGAACGCCACGACGTTATTGAGCAGATTGCCGAATGCTTCGCCGACGTAATTTTTCGCGTAATCCTTGGGGCCGAATGCCGCGAGCAGATCGTTGATCGCGTCGCCGATCGAATCGCCAATGAGGATTTCCCGTGGCCCGCTGGTGCCGCGAAAGGCAATGCCCAGTTCGGTGAGATGGCCTTGGGCATCGTATTTGCCGAGGATTTCTACCTGTGCGCTGGTGTAGCCGGCCTTCTCGCCGAAGAAGGTGCCACGCGCATCGGTCTTGCCGTCGTAGCCGAGTTGCGAGGCGCTGATCGGTGTCCAGCCGGCTTGTTTGACCGCGTCGAGGGCGGCTTTTTCCGAGTCGGGATTCCACGGAATGCCGGGGATGACGCCTTGTGAATCGGTGCCGCCAATCAGCGCTGTGACCAGTGTGGCTGGCAAGCCGAGGCCGAAGCCATTGTGCTGATAACCGGCAGCAAACCCGTTATCGAGGTTGTGATAGGAATACAGCGTGATCGCCATGGCGTCGCTGAACAGCGCCTTGGAATCGGCTGTGCCGAAGTTTTTGTAGTCATACACACCCATTGCCATTGCCTCTCTTTTTGTTGGAATTGTTCAGAGATAGCTCACAGCCAGAGCGCCCCTCGCAGGCCGCCCCGGAGCATTTCGATACAGCACTTCTTAATACATGCGCGCACACTCCCCCTGTAGGAGCTGCCGAAGGCTGCGATCTTTTGATCTTAAAAACAAAATCAAAAGATCGCAGCCTTCGGCAGCTCCTACAGGGATTGATCAGGATCTAGGCGAAGACGAACGCCGAGTCCGACAGATTAGCCACTCCCACCCCAACCAACGTCACGGCAAAGTCGCCAACCTTCAGCACGGTATCGCCGCCGCTCTGCGACGCGTGCTGTTTGTAGTCATAACCTTGCCCCGCGTCCTCGACGCCCATGAAAACCAGTTTGTCGCTGCCCTGATAGCCATTGATCGCATCAAAACCAAACGCACCGCTGAACAGGAAGGTGTTGTTACCACCTATCGCATTCATCACGTCGTTGCCGGCGCCACCGACGAAGGTCACGTGGCCCTTGTCGCTGATCAGCGTGTCATCACCGCCCAAGCCAAACAGCCAATCGCCGTCCGCCGTGGCGTGCAGCGCATTGCCGTAACCATCGCCGCTCAGGGAATGGTTGTACTGGGTCAGTTCGTTGCCATTACTCAAACCCTTGGCCGTGACGCCCCAGGTGATTTCCTTGCTGCCCCACCACGAACCCGATTCCTTGCTCACTAGCGCGCCGATGTCGCGGGTCATGCTGATGCCGCCGTAAGCGTCGCGCACGTACAGCGTGCCGTCGCCATCATTGGCGAAGCTGAAGTTTTGCAATGGTTTCTGCAGCTCGAACGTGTTGTGGCCTTGACCGCCAAGCAGAATATTGAAGCCGCCGTCATCGCGGAAACGATCATCACCGCCCAAGCCTTCAAGGAAGTCGTTGCCCGCCCCGCCCTTCAACCAGTCATTGCTTTGCGTGCCGATGATGAAAGTGCTGCCGGTGTGCGGCTCGCCGCTGCGGCCCAAGTCCTCCACCCAGGTTTTGCCCCGCGAAGATTCCTCCAGATTGGAAATGATGATCGTCGAGTCTTTATGCGTCAGGTTGTAGAACGTCGAGTCGATCAGCCGATTCAAGCCATCGGCATAACCGAGCGAACCGTGCGCCGACCAACTGAGCGGATTGATGATGCTGAACGGCACCAGGTTCTGCGCGGTGGAGGCGTAGTTGTCGTTGAAGTTGACGATGTTGTCGGTGGTCGAATCGTGCGGTTTGTCGTGTTTGCCCATCGAGGCCGTGCTGAACGTGGTGCCGTCGAGCACGCGGTACACCGGGTCGTTCTCGTAACCGATGTTCAGCACGTTATTGCCGGTGCTGCTCTGGGTCGGCGAAGCAAACGCGATGTAGTTGGCGTCCTTGAAGAACCCACCCCAGTTGTTCGCGCTCAATTCGGCAACGCTGTTGACCCCGAGGCCGCCGAGGCTGTGACCGCTGAACAGCACGTCCTTGGCAGCGATGCCGTTGGCAATGGCAAACGTCGCGACAGCCTTGAGCAGATTGTCGAAAGCGTGTTTCGCGTAGTTGCTCGCATAATCCGACGGCCCGACAGCGGCCAGCAGATTGTTTTTCATGTCGCCGAAGGTGTCGCTGTAACCCAGCCCGCCGGTGCCACGAAAGGCAATGCCGAGGCCGATCAATTTGCCGGCCGCGTCGTACTTGCCGAGCACTTCCGCCTCGGCGCTGGTGAAACCATCCTGCTCACCGAAGAAGGTGCCTTGCGGCCCGACCTTGCCCTGATAACCCAGCGCCGTCGCAGTGACCGGCGCCCACGCGGTTGCCGGCAAAGGCTTGCCGGTCGGGGTGTAGGCGTACAACGTCAGGGCGATGGCGTCGCTGTACAACGCTTTGCCATCGGCCTTTTTGTAATCGAATAATCCCATGTTGTGCTCTCTCTTCCTTTAAACCGGCAGCCTTTTGCAAGGCTGCCGGTACGCTTTAGAACTGCCAGTCGAGTGTGAGGCCGACACCGTGGTCTTTCTCGTTCGAACCGATCAGCCCGTTGTAATCCAGATTCACCCGCACATCGCGATTGAGCGCCAGACCTGCACGCACGCCGACCACCGCTGCATCACGATCCATCGACACGCTCTGCACGTTGAACGCGCTGTTGCCGTTGGCGAACGCCAGATGGCTGTCAGCGTCAACGCTGCTCAGGTTGTGCTGCCAGCCGAGGCTCGCGCCCAGTTCCAGTTGATGCTGATCCGACAGGGCGAAGCTGCGCTTGGCGCGCACGCCGAGGGTCGACAGCACCACGTCGCGATTGTCTTCACCGCCCTTCAACGCCGCCGCGTCACCCTTCTCGGTGAAGCTGTCGGTGTTGAGATGCACGTAGGACAGATTGGCGAACGGTTCCAGGTTCATCGGCTGCAAGCCCAGGTCGTAAGCGGCTTCTGTGAACAATTGCGCAGTGGTCGCATCGCGTTTGGTTTTCTGCTTGCCGCTGACATCGCCGATTTGCAGATCACGCTTCGCATCGATGCGGTGCCAGCTGTAGGCGCCGCCAACGGTCAGGCGCAGGGCATCGATTTCATGCCCCAGATACGCACCCAAGTGGTAGCTGTCGACCGAGGCCGACGAATGCGTGCCGCTGCCCATGCTCAAAGAGCTGTCGCTATAACCGGTAACGAAACCGAGACGGGTATCTTCAGCAATCAAGCCATCGACACCGGCGAGCAAGCCACCGATCGAGCTGGTGGAATCCGCGTATTTATTGCCGCCATCACTGGTGCCCCACGAGCCCAACACCTTGACCCAGGCGTTGCTGCCCTCGCTTTTCGGTGCATCGGCGTTGAACAGATCGCGTTCACGCAGTCGCTCGCCAACCGCTTCGCGCAGATAACGGCTGTCGTTGATCAGCAAGGTGCCAATGGCCGGGTGGATCTCGCCGGACAACTGTTGGAAAGCCTGTTGCGCCGACGCCGCGTCAGGCGACAGCAGCAGGGTTTCGAACAGCGCATTGCCGGCACCGAGACGATCCGCCGCCGCCGCGACTGAACGCTGATTCGGCGTCAGACCGACGCTGGCGAACGACGCGCCATTGCGGCCAACCTCCAGCTGTACGCCGTTTGCCGAATAGTCCAGCGTACCGCCGAGGAACGCATAGTTCGGCAACACCTGGCCGAACTGGCCGGACACGCCGCCCGCTGCCTGGAGGATGTTGTATTGCGTGCCGAGCAGGCTTTTCACTTCGCTGGTGGTCAGCAAGTTCGGGCTGTTTTCCAGCGACAGCGCGACGGTCGCGCCATCAATCTGCGCGGTGCCGCCGGCAACGATGCGATCGCTGCTGGTCGGCGAGACTTCCACCGCGTAGGTCGAACCGCGTTCAAAGGTCACGTCACCCGCCACGTTCAGCGTGCCGATGGAATTGCCCGGCGCCACGGTGCCGCCGCTTTTCGCGGTCAGGGCGCCGATGCGACCGTTGCCACCGAGGATGCCGCTGTCGTTGACGGTGACTTCAGAGGCCAGCGAACCGTTGATCGCCAGTCGGCCCTGATTGACCAGTGTCGGGCCGCTGTAGCTATTGTTGCCGGTCAGCACCAGGGTGCCGATGCCTTGCTTGGTCAGGCCGCCGTGACCGGAGATGTCGTTGCGCCAGGTGTCGAGGCCGCAGGTGATGTCGTTGCACACGCGCTCGGTCGGTTTGCCCTGGTCGATGATCGCGCCGATGCCCGGCAAATCCGCGACAAACTGACCGGAACCGTAGGCGCCGTTGACGCGGAATTCCTCGGGAATGTCCTGCTCGGTGACGAACATCGACGGGCCGTCGATACCCTTGCGCAGGTTGATCATGCCCCAGCCGTACAAGGCGTCGATGCCCGGTGCGCCGAGGTCGGTGGCGGTGGTGCGCAACACAGTCGCGACCTGATCACCGGTCATATACGGGAAACGCTCCATCAGCAGCGCCATGGAACCGGCGACGTGCGGCGCGGCCATCGAGGTGCCGTTGTAATTTTTGTAGCTGGTAGTGAGGTTATCGGCGTTGGTGCCTTCGATGATCGAGCTGAAGATTTTCGTGCCCGGCGCTGACACGCAGAAACTCGCGGTGTAGCCGCAACGCGACGAGAACGTACTGATGACGTACGGATTGGCGCTGGCCAGATCCGGGTTCTGTTGCAGCGCGGCGACGGTGATCCAGTTCGGCGCGATCTCAGGCACGAAGTAGCCGAGGCCGGCGATGGCGTCGGGGTTGTTGAGGTTGTAGTCGTTGCCGGCAGCGAAAATGGTGACGATGCCACTGCGCGCGGCGGCGATGGCGCCGTCATACGCGCCGCCGGGTTTGGTGCCGAGCAATGTGCGGATTTCGTTGAACTGCACTTGCGCGTCGTTGACGGTGAAATGCGGGTACGCCGGGTCGCGACCGCCGAGGTCAAAACGGTCGGTGATGCCGATACCCCAGCTATTGTTGATGATCCGCGCGCCGCTGGCGATCAGTGCATCCCAACCGGCCTTGTACACCGCGCCGTCGTTGCCACGGACGATACCGTCTTCCGGGCCTGGGTCACCGTTGTCGGCACTGATGATTTGCGCGGCGAACGCGACACCGTGCATCGGCCCGCCGTCACGACTGCCCGCCGCAATACCGCCGACGTGGGTACCGTGGGCGCCGAGTTTGCCGTCGGAACCGACCGAGGGCGAACCGTCATAACGGAACGCATCGCCGGCCTTCACCGGGATGTACGGGTCGGTGTATTCGCGGATGCCGCTGGTGACCAGCGTCACGACTTTGTTGCTGCCGGAAAACTCCGGGTGCGCGGCGTACACCGGCTGGTCAAAGATCCCCAGTTTCACGCCTTTGCCGGTGTAGCCAGCAGCGTAAGCGTGATCGGCACCGATCGCGCCCAGGCCCCAATCGGCTTTGAATTCGGCGCTGCGCCAACTGGAAGGATCGCCCGTGCGACCACTCTCCACGTAAGGCGCGGCGTGCGCGCTGCCCCAGGTGGTGAGTGCGCAGAGCACCGCGAGGTTCAGGGTTTTCAAGGCAAAACGGCCACCCGATTGCGCGGGTGTATTGTTGTTATTCATCCAGCGACCTTCCTTAGTGATGTTGCGAAAAAATCCGTATCGTTGTGATCGTTCCCACGCTCCGCGTGGGGATGCAGCCCGTGACGCTCCGCGTCACTGGACGCGGAGCGTCCGTAGAGGCATTCCCACGCAGAGCGTGGGAACGATCAGGTGTGCGTCGATCTTTTAGAACTGCCAGTTCAGGCTCAACCCGACGCCATGGCTTTTCTCGCGACTGGCCAGTTGTCCGTTGTAGTCGAGGTTCACCCGCACATCGCGGCTAAGTGCCAGGCTCGCCTGCACGCCGACCAGTGCGGCATCACGCACCAGCGCCGAACTCTCCACCGAATACGGCGTGCCACCGCTGGCAAAACGCAGGTGCTGCTCAGCATCGATGTCACTCAAGCTGTGCTGCCAGCCAAGATGTCCGCTGACGTCGAGGGTCTGTTGCGCCGGCAGGTTGAACGTCTTGATCGCGCGCACACCGAGCGTGCTCAACACCGCATCACGCTGATCGCCAGAGCTTTTCAGCGCCGCCGCATCGCCCTTCTCTTTGAAGCCTTCGGTGTCCAGATGCACGTAAGCCAGATTGGCGAACGGCTCCAACGCCAACGGTTGCAGGTGCAGTCGATACGCCGCCTCGCCGAACACCTGGGTGGTGGCCGCGTCGACTTTGGCTTTCTGTTTAGCGCTGACGTCGCCGTATTGCAGATCGCGTTTTACATCGGCGCGATGCCAGCTGTAGGCCGCGCCGGTGCTCAAGCGCCAGGCGCCGATTTCGTGGCCGGCGTAGGCGCCGAGGTGGTAGCTGTCGACCTTGGCCGACGAGTGCGTGCCCGAGCCCATGCTCAGCGAACTGTCGCTGTAACCGGTGACCAGACCGATGCGCGTCTGCTCGTCCAGTGCGCCATCGACACCGGCGAGCAAGCCGCCAATCGAGGTGCTGTAACCCGCCGTGTCGTGGCTGGAATCGGTTGTGCCCCAAGCGCCGAGGGCTTTGATCCAGCCGTTGTTTTGCGTGGCCGACGCATCGTGCAGACGCTCGCCCACCGCATCGCGCAATTGGCGGCTGTCGTTGATCAACACCGAACCGAGAGCCGGGTAGATTTCACCGCTCAATTGTTGGAACGCTTGTTGCGCCGATGCGGCCGATGGCGACAGCAGCAGGCTTTCATACACCGAACTGCCGGCACCGAGACTTTCAACCGCCGCCCCGACGGAACGCTGATTCGGCGTTTGGCCGACACTGGCGAACGTCGTCGCGTTGCGCTCGATATTCAGTTGAATCGCGTTGGCGGCGTAGTCGAGATTGCCACCGATAAACAGGTAGTTCGGCACGACTGCCGCGAATTGGCCTTGAACGCCGCCGGCCGCTTGCAGGATGTCGTATTGGCGACCGAGCAGGCTGCGGGTTTCTGTGGCGCTGAGCAGCGTCGGACTGTTTTCCAGCGCGAGGCTGACAGTGGCGCCGCTGACCGTGGCCGTGCCGCCGGCGACGATGCGGTCGCTGCTGGTGGGTGACAATTCCACCGCGTAGGTCGAACCTGGCGCGAGCGTGACGTCCCCCGCTACGTTCAACGTGCCAATGGAATTGCCCGGTGCGACGCGAGCGCCGCTGTTGGCGGTCAAGGCATTGATCCGCCCGGAACCGCCGAGGGTGCCGCTGTTGTTGACGGTCACCGCCGAGGTCAGCGAACCGTTGACCGTCAGCAAGCCGCCATTGACCGTGGTCGCGCCGCGATAGGTGTTGTCGCCGGTGAGGATTAATTGGCCGCCGCCGGATTTGATCAAACTGCCCTGATAAATGCGGCTCGCCGCTGCTGCATCACGCGCCATGCCCACGGCGTAATCGGTCTGATCCTGCTGACTGGCACCCGCCGCCACGCCGTTCTGCCAGCCTTTGTCCTGCAGGGTTTGCTGCCAAGCGTTGTGCTCGGCGAGGTCTTCACTCTGACGCTGGATCAGCGCTTTATCGGAGATGTCATTGCTCCAGACATCGCGCTGCCCTGCCCCCAGATTCGCGTCGAACGCACCGAGCAATTGCCCCGGCCCGCGCATCGCCCGCTCAAGGTTGGCCACGCCCCAGCCGACTCGCTCGGTCGGCGCTTCGGTAACGGAGCCATCCAGTTGCGTGGCGGTGGTCAGCAGCGTTTCCAGCGCTTGCTGGTTGTTCATGTACGGGTAACGTTCCATCACCAGCGCCAATGCACCGGTCGCGTGCGGCGCTGACATCGAGGTGCCGGACTTGATCGCATAACCGCCGCCGGGAATGGTGCTGTCGATCTTCGCCCCCGGCGTGGTGATGCACCAGTATTTGGCGAGGCCGCACTGGTTGTACTTCTGCTGATTGCTTTGATCGAGCCCGGAAACGGCCAGCCAGTGACCTTCGAGATCCGGCTGAAAGTACGGCAGCGCCGAGCGCACGCTGGCATTCGGGTAGCCACTGTTGCCGGCGCTGAACACATTGATCACCCCGCGACGCGAAACGTCGGCAGCGGCATCGAGCCAGGTGCCCTGATTCCAGTGCTGGGCGTATGCGGCGTGCAGATCGGCCAGCGTGCGATAGCTTACGTCTGGCGGCTGACTGCCCCAGCTGTTGTTGATCGCGCGCACGCCGGCATCGGCCAAAGAGTCGTAAACAGCTTTGAAATAACGCGGATCCGGCTTCGGGCCGAAGAGGAAACTGTCGTTGGCGTTGGTGTTGCCGACGTAGATTTGCGCGTTGTATGCGACGCCGTGCATGCCAGTGCCATCGCGCGAGGCGCCCATGGTGCCGACGACGTGGGTGCCGTGGGAATCGTTGTTCGGGTTGAGTGTGCCGTCGACGTTGAATGGGGTGCCGTTTAGGTAACTGCCGTTGGCTTGCACCGGGTGATAGCGGTCAGTGGCGAACTCGGGATGGCTTGAGTCGAAACCGGAATCGAGAGCGCCGACTTTTACGCCTTGGCCGGTGATGCCGGCGGCGTAGGCTTGATCGGCCTGCATGCGCGCAAGGCCCCAGTCGCGTTGGAATTCGCTGGTGCGCCAACTGGCGGCGTCGCCGGGTTGGCCGGTTTCCAGGTATTGGGCCTGGGCTTGCGTGGTAGAAATCACCAGCAACAGGGTGCCGACTGATGCCGGTTTGATGCGTACGTCCATGTTCACTCCTCACTTTTTTTGTTGTTGTGTAGGAGCTGCCGCAGGCTGCGATCTTTTGATCTTGTGGCTTGAAAGATCGCAGCCTTCGGCAGTTCCTACAGAGAATTGCGGTGTTGCTGCCCCTCACCCCAGCCCTCTCCCGAGGGAGAGGGAGCCGATTTGTGGTGCTTTAAAATCCCGAGTTCGACTCGAACATTCAGGTTGATGCATCTCCCGCAAACAACCCGGTCAGTCCCCTCACCCCAGCCCTCTCCCGAGGGAGAGGGAGCTGATTTGTGGTGCTTTCAAATCTCGAGTTCGACTCGAACATTCAGGTCGATGCATCTCCCGCAAACAACCCGGTCAGTCCCCTCTCCCTCTGGGAGAGGGTTAGGGTGAGGGCTGTTGAGCAACCACAAATGCCTCATCCACTCGCGCCAGATCCTGTTCGTTCAGCGTCCCCGCGTAGTAATGCAATTTCGTCCACGCCATCAGATAGTCGTAGCGCGCCTGCGCCAGGTCGCGGCGGGTGGTGAACAGTTGTTGCTCGGCGTTCAGCGCGTCGAGGTTGGTGCGTTCACCGCCAAGAATGCTCTGCTTGGTCGACACCACCAGCGCTTCCGCCGAGGACAACGCCTTCGAATACGCACGCAATTTGCTCACCCCCGACAAGCACGCACTGAACTGCCGGCGCAGCTCGATCAACGTCTCGCGGGTTTTGCCATCCAACTCATACTCGGCCTGTTCCATGCTGCGACTGGCCTGCCGCGTCGAGGCCGACACGCCGCCACCGGCATACAACGGCACGCTGACTTCGAAACCAATGGTGTTAGTCTCGTAGCGCTGGTTGTAGGTGTTGCCGCTTTCCGATTCGTTCTGGCGCATTGAGGCGTACGCGTTGACCTTCGGCAGATGGCCGGCGCGGTTACGTTCCACTTCATAACGCGCAACCTCCACGGCCTGACGCTGCGACGCCAGATTCGGGTTATTGCTGATCGCCATTTCGTGCCAGGTGTCGTAGTTGGCAGGCATCAGCGCGAAGGTCTGGAAGTTCTGATCCAGCGGCGCCAGCTCATCGATGTTCACCGCCGCAACGCCCACCAACGCACCGAGTTCACGCAGTGCAGCATCCTGTTCGTTACGCGCTTCGATCTCTTCGGCGGTCGCCAGCTCGTAGCGCGACTCGGCTTCAAGAATGTCGGTACGCGTACCTTCGCCTTGGCGGAACATGTGTTCGTTCTGCTGGAACTGCTGTTCGTAGGCCTTTTTCTTCGCCTGGGCGATGTCGATCTGATCCTGAGCGAACAAGGCTTTGGTGTAGTTATCCAGCACCCGCACCAACAGTTCCTGACTCTTGCCGCGGAAGTTTTCATCGGCAAACAACGATTGCGCGACGCCCTTGCGATACGCGGCGTAGGCCTCGTAATCGAGTAACGGTTGTTGCACGGTCAGGGTCGAGCCGTAACTGCTGTAATTGCGGTCATCGGTGCGGTTGCGCGCGCGTTCATCGAGCGAAGTGGCTTTCGACGAGTTGCGGCCCTTGTTGTAGTTGTAACCGACGCGGGGCAACAGGCCGGCGCGGCCAATCGCACGGTTTTCCAGGCCGGCGTCGCGCTCCTTGATCGCGCCGAGAAACACCGGATCATTGCGCAACGCCTGCTCGTAGATCTCGAACGGCCCCATCGCCGCCACTGCACTGTTGCCGGCCAGTAGCGCGAACGCTGCCGTCAGCATCGAAAGCTTATTCATACAACCGAACATCCTTATTCCTCGGTCAACGCGGAGTTGGCCCGGTCGAGCAACGGTTTGAACAGGTAGTTGAGCAGCGAACGTTCGCCGGTGCGCACGAACATTTCTGCGGGCATGCCGGGCTTGATCACCAGACCGTTGAGTTTCTCCATGGCCTGATCGCTGACACGGGTGCGCAGCACGTAATACGGTGCGCCGGTTTTCTCATCGATCATTTGGTCAGCGGAAATCAGGCTGACTTCTCCAGGAACGCGTGGCGTTTTACTCTGGCTGAACGCGGTAAACATGATGTCCACCGGCAGATGCGTGCCGACCTTGTCGATCAGGTTGATCGGCAAGTGCCCTTCCACTTCCAGCATGGTGCCTTGCGGGACGATTTCCAGCAGGGTTTCGCCTTGGCGTACAACGGCGCCTTCGGTGTGCACGCCGAGATTGACCGCCACACCATCGGCGGTGGCGATGATTTCGCTGTGTTGCAGGTCGAAACCGGCAGAGGTCAGTTGCTCGGACAGCGTCACACTTTTGAGCTGCGCGTCGGCCAGTTGCGTGCGAACTTCTTTTTGATATTCCTCGCCGTGCTGCTGCAGCTTCAGGCGCGATTCGAGGATGCCCTGCTCGACGCGGCCGCTTTCGCCGGTGTTCTCGGCCAGTTGCTGCTGCACTTGCGAGAGTTGACGCTGATATTCCATCAAGCGGTTGCGCGGAATGTAGCCGTTGTCGGCCAGTGGCTGCAGGTTGCTCAATTGCTGTTGCAGCGACGCGGCTTGCGCATTGAGGTCGGTGCGTGCGCGGCGCATGCCGGCCAGTTGCGCGGTGGCGCCTTCGATGCTGGCGCGCAGTCCGGCCTGCTCACGGTAGAACGCTTCGCGGCGGCTGCTGAACAATTGGCGTTGGCCCTCAAGCACCAGCGCCAGACGCGGGTCCGGATCGTTGCTCAGTTCAGCCGGAAAGTTCACTTGCTTGAGGTTGTCGCGCTCGGCCTGCCAGCGCGCCAGGCTCGCCCACGCCATGCGGTACTGCGCTTGCAGCGATTGCACGTCAGCCGCCACTTGCGTCTGATCGAGACGAAACAGCGGCTGCCCGTGCTTCACGATCTCGCCTTCGCGCACCAGAATCCGGCTGACCACGCCGCTGCTCATCGACTGCACGGCTTTGCGTTTGCCCGAGACGACCACCGTGCCCTGCACCGGAATGCCTTGATCCAGCGGCGCCAACGCCGCCCAGGTAAAGAAGCTGCCTGCGCCGACAATCGCCAGAATCCAGCCCATCCGCGCAAAGAACTTCGCATCGCGTTCCGGACGCTCGTGGAGGTAGGCGTGTTCCATGTTCGCTTCGTTTTCAGTGTTCATGCTGGCGCTGCTCATACACCCGAATTCCTTGTCGTGGGCTGATACTGCCGGCTCATGCTGAGCCCGCCCGGTGCCTGTGCAGCTTTTTCCCGTTGTTGTTCTTGCTGGCCGGACAGTGCCTTGAGCACGTCCTGACTTGGGCCGAAGGCCTGTAAACGACCGTCATTGAGCACCAACAATTTGTCGGCCTGAGCCAGCACCGAAGAACGATGCGTCACCAACACCACGGTGGTGCCTTGGGATTTGAGTTGCGCGATGGCGCTGGCCAACGCGGCTTCGCCGATGGTGTCGAGGTTGGAATTGGGTTCATCCAGCACCACCAGGCTCGGGTTGCCGTACATCGCCCGCGCCAGTGCCACACGTTGTTTCTGACCACCAGACAGACCGCTGCCGTCCTCGCCCAACTGCGTGTCGTAACCTTGTGGCAGGCGCAGGATCATTTCGTGCACGCCCGCCTGTTGCGCGGCGGCGACGACTTTCTGCGGATCGGCCTCGCTGAAGCGCGCAATGTTTTCGGCGATGCTGCCGCTGAACAGCTCGATGTCCTGCGGCAGGTAACCGATGTAAGGGCCGAGCTGGTCGCGGTTCCAGCGATGAATATCCGCGCCGTCCAGGCGCACGGTGCCGCCAAGGGTCGGCCACACGCCAACCAATACGCGGGCCAATGTCGACTTGCCCGAGCCGGAAGCACCGAGCACGCCCAACACTTCACCGGCCGCCAGATTGAAATTGACCATGTGCAGCGTCGCCGCGCGTTGACCCGGCGGGCCAGCGCTGACCTGCTCGAAGGTGATCTGGCCTTTCGGTGCCGGCAGCGCCATGGCATCGTCGCTTGGCGGGAAGGCTTGCAACAATGCATCGAGACGACGGTACGCCAGTTTCGCCCCGCTCCACTGTTTCCACACGGCGATCAACTGGTCGATCGGGCTCAGCACGCGGCCCATCAGGATCGAGCCGGCGATCATCATCCCGGCGGTCATGTCGCCCTTGATCACCAGCAATGCACCGAGGCCAAGCACCAGCGATTGCAGGCACAGGCGCAGGGTTTTGCTCAACGAGCTGATCACCGCACCGGTATCGCTGGCCTGATTCTGCAAGCCAAGGAACCGCGAGTGCACGCCAAACCAGCGCTTGCGCAGCGCACCGAGCATGCCCATGGCTTGAATTGTTTCAGCGTTGTGCAGGTGGCTGGTCGCCAGTTGGCTGGATTTCTGCGAGAAACCGGCGGCTTCGCCCAACGGCGTTTTGGTCATGTATTCGTTGAGGCAGGCCAATGCGATCAACAGCAATGCCCCGGCGGTGGCGAGTACGCCGAGCCAGACGTTGAACAGGTAAATCACCAACAGATAGACCGGGAACCACGGCGCATCAAAGAACGCGAACAGCGCAGGCCCGGTCACGAATTGGCGGATGTGCGTCAAGTCGCCCAGCGATTGCCCGGCGTTGCCCTCGCCCTTGAACAGGTTGCGCTCGAACGCGGCCTGGTAGACACGCAGGTTGAAACGGCGCTCCAACTGGCTGCCGATGCGGATCACGATAAAACTGCGCACCACCTCTAGCAGACCGATAAAGGCAAAGAAGCCGACGACCATCAGCGACAACATCGCGAGTGTGGTTTCGTTCTGCGACGACAGCACCCGGTCATAGACCTGGAGCATGTAGATGGAGGGCACCAGCATCAGTACGTTAATCAGCGCAGTAAAGCAGCCAACACTGATCAGAATGCTTTTATAGTCAGCCAATGCCTTGAATAAGGGAGCGGTGGCTGGGGCCTTCGCCATCTTCATTGATTATTCCTGAAAGATATCTCCCGCCATCATTGGCGAGAACTTCAATTAATTATTCGCGCACTCGCGCGAGAAGTTCTTCAAGTGGCCGCTTACACTTTCATAACAACTACCACTGATAATTACGGTGCAGTTGCCATTGTCGCGCCTGCTTCTAACCACTTGGTGGCGCTTTATATAAACACTCTGTCGCCATTTTGATCATTACGATTAATGCGCGGTGCGCTCAAGGGTAATAATCAACCCCGACTTCAAAGTCGTCAGATAAAGCCCGTCACGTTGTCGGCTGAAAAACTGGATTCTTGAACCTTCCTTGCCAGTGATCGACAAACCGTCAGGATCGGGAAACCAGCCAGTCGGCGTTTCCTCAAGCCATGCGCCCAGGCAGTCGGAGCTAAGGGTTTTGTTTGCTTCCAGTTGAACAAGGCACGTGTTCGAGGATTTGACTTGCTGGCTTTGTGCATCCGCCACATCGCTGCGAGCAGACAACGTCGCCTGCCACTGACCGGCCAATAGCGAAGGTTCTTCGAGTCTGAGGCTGCTTGCCATGCTTGTTTCTCCAGAAATCATGAGGAGCGATGCCGCTAACCACGCCATTGTCTTGTAGGTAAAAGCTTTGCTGATCATGGGAATATTCGCTCCGGCGCGTAGCCTTGCTCACTGAATCTTTCGATGCAAGTAAAGAAAGCGACGCTCCCACGCCGCTTTCCCCGGCTACATCACGCCACGATGTCGCTGGTCGCTGCCTGGCCAACCGTGCTGACGATGAAGTCAGCCACGCCGTGCCCGGAGAAGTCCACCGACAGCAAGCTGTTGCCGCCCGACGAGGTCAGCACTGCGTCGCCCACCGCACCGGTGAAGTTGCTGACGAAGTGTAGGCCTGCACCGTTGGTGATCCCGGTCAGGTCGATTTTGTCGAGACCGCTGACAAAATCGAGGATCTGATCGATCGCACCCGGTTTGGAATCCGAGCTGGCAGCGAACACAAACGTGTCCGAACCGGCGCCGCCCCACAGTTTGTCGGCACCTCCGGCGCCCCAGATGATGTCGTTGCCGGCACCGCCCTTCAACTCGTTGGCCACGCTGTTGCCGATCAGCAGATCGTTGCCCGAACCGCCAATGGCGTTCTCGATGATCGCGCCTTTGGCAATGGACACGTTACCGACCATGCCGCCAACGTCAGAGAACGAGGCGTCATTGAGGTTGATCTTCTGGTTCTGGGTGAAGCCAGAGAAGTCGAGGGTGTCCTTGCCGCCCGCATCCCACACCGAGAACACCAGCTTGTCACTCGACGACGAGGCGCTGAGGAAATCGCGACCGGCGTTGGAGTTGAAGCCGTAGGTGGTGTCGCCGGTACGGATATTGGTGTTGGCACCGTAGAGTTTCTGGATGGCTGCGATATCGTCCATCAGCGGGCCAGACGCGTAAGCTTCGACGCCGCCCTTGCTGAAGTTCTGGTTGGTGTTGCTCTCGCTCCAGTAACTCATGAGGCTGTAGCCGCGGGTGTCTTGCCCGTAGGAAGCGTCGTTGTAAGTCGGGTTGCCATTGCCGGCGTTGTAGTCGCCCGGGTGGGCCAGACCGAGGCTGTGGCCGATCTCGTGGGTCAGGGTCTGACGGCCGTAGTTGTTCAGATCCGGGTTCTTGTTTTGCGTGTAGCCACTGTTGATCAGGTACCACGATGTGCCGTCGTAACCGGCGCCGGTGCCTGGCAGATAGGCGAACGCTGCCGCACCATCCTGGCCACCGCTGTAATTACCGAAGGTCATGTGGCCGTCACCGCCCGAGGCTTTCTCGGTAAAGGTGACGTTGGCGACGTCGGCCCAGGATTGCATGGCGAGCGCTGCCTGAGCTTTTTGCTGGGTGCTGAACTGGCTGAACCCGCTGATCCCGTGTTTGTTCATCGTGCTCGACGAAGCAGAAGTCAGGAACGTGTAGGTGAGTTCGATCTTGCCGCTGCCGTCCTTGTCCTGGTAGGCCGCGCCGTCGCGCAGCAACTGGGTGGCGGCCTGGTCGACGGAGAAGGAGGGTTTGCCATTGACCGTGAGGTTGCCGCCACGATCGTATTGATGGCTGAAACTATTGATCTGATTCCAGGCCGAGCTGGCAGCTGCCAGTGGCTGAACGGCACCAACCGGCTGGAAAGCCTGTTCGGCAGCATCAATAGCATTGGTTTTAACTTTCGACATAAACACACTTCCTTGTTTAGCAATGGAACAGTTTTTGTCCGATAGCGGCGATCCCTGGCGAGATCGTCCTATCACTCGCCCCATTAAGGGCGAAAGAAAACTGACACAATTTGAAATCTGCCGTAAAGGATTTTTTTGGAATGAAATCTGAGTGCTTCTGAAAACTGCCGTAAACAAAGCGCGCGAGGTCTAAAGAATGTTTAAAGTTGCGGGCTTTCGCCTAATTGTCTGACGATTTTATATTTAATTATTAAATATCGGTAAGTTGTATTTTGTTAGGTGCGTCTCAATTTCCGCACTTCAACAGTGCAGTGCCAGTGTATTGATATCAACGAAACTGTCGACGATTTAACTGTAGGAGCTGACGAGTGAAACGAGGCTGCGATCTGTTGATCTTGTCTTTAACAACAAAATCAAAAGAACGCAGCCTCGTTTCACTCGACAGCTCCTACAGGCGGTTGTGCACGTCGGGAATCAGCTACCCGTACGAATCTTGTTCCAGACCCGCGTACGAATCCGGTCGATATTCAGCGGCATCGCCTCCAGTGCGAACAACTTGCCCATCATCTCCGGGCTCGGATACACCTTGGTGTCGTTTTTGATCGCCGGGTCGATCAGGCTGTCGGCCTGTTCGTTGCCGTTGGCGTAGTGCACGTAGTTGCTGATGCCGGCCATGACGTCCGGGCGCAGCAGGTAGTTCATGAATGCATATCCGGCCTTCTCGTCCGGTGCATCGACCGGCATGGCGACCATGTCGAACCAGATCGCCGCGCCTTCCTTGGGAATGTTGTAACCGATGTCGACACCGTTCTTGGCTTCCTTGGCGCGGTTTTCCGCTTGCAGAATGTCGCCAGAGAAACCGACTGCCACGCAAATATCGCCGTTGGCCAGGTCGCTGGTGTATTTCGAGGAGTGGAAGTAGCTGACGTACGGCCGCACTTTCATCAGCAGCGCTTCAGCCTTTTTGTAGTCTTCGGGATTTTTGCTGTGGTGCGGCAAGCCCAAATAATTGAGCGCTGCCGGGAGCAATTCCGGGCCGTTGTCGAGGATGGCCACGCCGCACTTCTGCAGTTTTTCCATGTTCTCGGGTTTGAAGATCAGATCCCAGGAATCCACCGGTGCATCGTCGCCCAGCACGGCTTTGACCTTGGCGATGTTGTAGCCGATGCCGGTGCTGCCCCACAAATACGGGAAGCCGTGTTCGTTGTTCGGGTCGTTGACCTGCAACGCCTTGAGCAGCACCGGGTTGAGGTTTTTCCAGTTCGGCAACTGGCTCTTGTCGAGTTTCTTCAGCGCCCCGCCCTGAATCTGCCGCGCCATGAAGTGGTTGGACGGAAACACCACGTCGTAGCCGGATTTGCCGGTCATCAACTTGCCGTCGAGGGTTTCGTTACTGTCGTAGACGTCATAGGTAACGCCAACGCCGGTTTCTTTTTGGAAATTCTTGGTGGTATCTGGCGCGATGTAGTCGGACCAGTTGTACACCTTGACCGTGTCCGCCGCCTGAGCGAGGGAAACGGCCAGCATCAGCGGTGCCAGAGCGAGGGTCTTGCGGATCATGGGTCGATTCCTGTGTAGGTTTTTTTGTTGGCAGGCAATCAAAGGGATCAAACGATCAGAAAATCAGTACATAGGTCTTGCGCACGGTCTCTTCGATGTCCCAGATACCGAGCGTGTTGGCCGGCAACATCAGTGCGTCGCCACCTTGTATGTGCAGGGTTTCGCCGCCACCGTCCGGGGTGAACGTGCAACGCCCGGAGATGAAATGGCAGAACTCTTGCGCGGTGATCTGCCGACGCCAGCGGCCCGGGGTGCATTCCCAGACGCCGGTTTCGACGCCGTCGTCGCGCTCGACGCTGGTGGTTGAGGCGATGGCGATCGGTTCGCCGAGAGGAACGGCCACCGGGTTGGATTCGTCGAGGTGCAATGTCGCGGTGTTTTTGAACTGGGTAATGCTCATGGTCTGACCTGTCTTTTGGGCGTTCTTAAAATCAATCGACGTTTAGTGCATGAAACCTTCCATGAAACCGGCCACCTGGCTGGCGAGTTTGCGCCGCCATGGCGCGGTCGCCGGATTGGCCAGGGTCTGGTCTTCATGGACGAAGCTTTTGATGATCGCGTTGTAACCGAGCCAGCGGCACGGCTCCGGTTCCCAGGCACGCAGCGCATGAATGCCGCCGTCCGGCAGTACCCACGGCTGATGCACCAGTTCGCTGTCGCGTTCAAGAATCAGATCCGCCAGGGTGCGGCCGCCGAGGTTGCTCGCACCGACGCCCTCACCGCCATAACCGCCGGACAGCGCGATGCCATTGGCGCGATCGCAGAGCATGTGCGGCTTGAAGTGTCGCGACATGCCGAGGTTGCCGCCCCAGGCGTGAGTGATTTGCACGTTTTTCAGTTGTGGGAACAGTTCGCCGAACAGATAACGGCGCAGTTCGACCTCATCGCGGGTCAGATCGAAGTTGTGGCGCAGCTTGCCGGCGAATTGATAACCGCCACGGGCACCGAAGATAAGGCGGTTGTCGGCACTGCGCTGGCCGTAAGTGACCTGACGGCTGAATTCGCTGAAAGCCTGGCCGCGATTGAGGCCAATCTCATCCCACGTGGCGGCGGACAACGGTTCGGTGGCGACAATCAGGCTTTGCACCGGCAGTTGATAACGGCCGAGCGGCGGCAAGGTCACCGAATAACCTTCAACGGCCGGGACGATCCAGCGACTGCGCACGCTGGCCTTGGCGGTGCGCAAGCTGCCTGACTGCCAATGCGTGACCGGACTGTTTTCGTAGATCTTCACGCCCATGCTTTGCACGGTACGCGCGAGACCACGCACCAGTTTCGCGGGGTGAATGGTCGCCACGTGCGGCGCGTAAATGCCGCCGTAAGGCTTGGCCACGCGAATCTGCTGCGCCAATTGCTCGGGGCTGAGCCAGCGGTAGTCATTGTCGTTCAGGCCTTGGGCGTGCAGTTTCGCCAAGTATTCACGCAGCGTGGCTTCCTGCTCCGGGTAACGTGCAGCGCAATACAACACGCCGCCCTTGCGATAATCGCAGTCGATGCCTTCACGTTCGAGGACGACTTCAACTTCATCGGGAATGCTGTGCAGCAGATCAAACGAGGCGCGGCGCTGTTCGGGTGACAGTCCGGCGAGCAAGCGATCTTCACCGAGCAGATTGCCCATCAACCAACCGCCGTTGCGACCCGACGCGCCAAACCCGGCGGTTTGCGCCTCAACGATGGCAATGTCCAGACCGGGGGCGAGTTTCTTCAGGTAGTACGCCGTCCACAGCCCGGTGTACCCCGCGCCGATAATCGCCACGTCAACGTCGAGATCCTGCGTCAGCTCGGGCCGCGCGGTCAGCGGCTCGTCGAGTTGATCCATCCACAAACTGATAGTGCGCCACGCCGGCATGCAAGACTCCGCCACTGAAAACCTTCGATGGCGTCGATCCTAGTGCGTGGGCTTAAGCGTTGTCTTGCGCGCGTGCCCGCAAAGAAATTTGTTTAACGTAGGCCTTCGGTGACTGGCCAGTGTGCTGACGGAAACAGCTGTAAAACGCCGACACCGAGTTGAAGCCGGCGGCGAAGGCCAGCTCATCAATGCGCACTGGGGGCGTGGCCCCATCCAGCGAGCGCAACAAATGCTGCAACCGCGCCTGGTTTACGTAGCGATAGAAGCTTTGCCCCAACACCTGATTGAGCAGGTAAGAAATCTGATTGCGGCTGTACCCGCACTCCTTCGCCACTCGCTGCAGGTCGAGTGCGGGATCGAGATATGGTTGCTGCTTTTCGAAGTATTGCTGCAGATCTTCGGCCATAAAGCTCAGTTGCCGTGGCGACAAGCCCAGACGACTGACCGCCGGGCGCTGATTCGACGCCGAAGTCCCGCCTGCCTGCGCACGCACCAGTGAGGCGTATTCGTTGACGCGCCAGATCAGTCCGTCCTTGACCGTGATCGCTTCACTGGAGCGGAACGACACCAAACCGTCGCCGCCGCGCAATGTCACTTCGTATTGAATGAACGCGGTGTTGCCGTCGACGCGAATGCGGTCGCAATGCTCGAGCGCTTCGTCGGATTCTCGCGGCATGCTGACACGCACGTACTCGCGCAGGTCGTCGAGGCCGAGCACGCGATTCTGAAAGAAGTCGTTGTATTCGATGTCCGGGTGATACAGCGCCATGACGGCGTCCAGATCGCGGTGTTTCCAGCTCAGGTGATAGCGCATGACCGTGGCGGCCGTGGCCTCGGTCTGTTGTGGGCCGTCGTCGGCGTGCATAAAAGGCTCGGCGAAAAGAAACCGAGCTTGCCCAACTTCGCCTCGGGCAGCAATGGCCAATCGATAGTGGCCATTTGGCGATAAGTGCATTTGGCGTGACGCACATCAAAAAACCGGTCGCAATCGCCAAATGAACTGAAAAATCTCACAGAAAATTCACATCCGGATGCTACTTTTAAGTCCTGACACTGGTTGAGCCAATGAAGGCTCTTCCCACCTACCATGAGCAAAAGGAAACGCTCGATGATGAAGGCGGGCAACAACATGAATAAAGGGTCAAGCAAAGTCACGTTCCCCAACGCTTGCCAGCTGATGCGCTGGCATTTTCATCCCATGGGTTTCGAGGCCACGATGGACGCGCCGGGCAGCATGGTCGCGCGTCTGTTTGATCGCGCCAGCGGCGAAACCCTGATCGCAATCGCCGGCATCCCGTGTGCAACGGTGATGAATGCGGCGGATGTCGAGCGGATGATTGAAGCGGTGGAGGATGAGCTTGAAGCTTTCATACCGCCTGAATCTCTCAGGAGTTACGCATAAGCTTCTGATTAACAAAGAAAAGCCCGCCGTTAAGCGGGCTTTTTTGTGGGCGAAGGTTTCAGGCGGTTTGGCTTTCTGCGCGATGATCGACAAAGAACGCTTTGCCCTTGGCCACCCGCTCGGACGCTCGCGGCATATTCACCGCTTGGCTTTCCTGTGGTTCGACGTACCAATAGCAATGGCTGACGGCACGGGTGATGCCGACATAAGCCAGGCGCAGGATTTCGTCTTTTTGCGCGCTGTCGTAGGGCTCGCTGTCGCCACTTTTGCCTAGCCCGGCCATGCGGTAAACCTGATTTTTGTACGGCGAACTGGTCAAGTGCTGACAATCGCCGAGCAAAAACACCGCATCGGCCTGCAAGCCTTTGGCGCTGTGATAGGTCAGTTGTTTCAGGCGCCGAGCTTCGTATGGCAAGCTCGAATCCACATTAACTACAGACTGAATGTGCTGCTCTATCAATAACTTATCGCTGCTTTTTCGATAGAGCATCAAGATCGAATCGCCCTGACGGTAGTGTTCGGCGAGGCGCTGACCAAGACCTTGGTCATCTCGCTCCAGCACATTAACCGGTTGCAGTGGTTTGGGCTCGCCGCTGGACTTGGCCTTCTTGCCGGGGATCGCAGGCGCTGCGCGAACGATGTGCTCGGCGGCGTCGATGATGTGCTGGTGGCTGCGATAGTTGTCGCTGAGCATGACCCGCGTGGTGCTCGGCGACGGGAATTCCTTGTTGAATTCCATGAAATAACTCGGCGAACTGCCTCGCCAGCCATAGATCGACTGCCAATCATCACCCACACACAGCAACGACGAGCGCTGCGCGCCGCGTCCGACGTGCATGGCCGGGCCTCGGCTGCGAATCTCCGTGAGGCTCGCGCGAATCCACGAGACGATCTGCGGCGAGACGTCCTGAAACTCGTCGATCATCAGGTGCGACATCGGTCGCAGCAGCTCATCGCTGAGCAACTTGAGGTTCTCCGGTGAGTGCTCGCTGAACAGCGCAAACATGCGGTTGTAGGTCATCACCGGCGGCTTCTGATCCAGCAGATGATCTTCCAGCGCACGCCAGAACAGGCTCAAGGCCTCAAAAAAGAACCGATCCGGGTCTTCCTTGGCGAAACTCATGCGGCCTACGGCGTCCGGCACGTCCAGTCCCAGGTTCTCGATAAAGCCTGCGGCGGCGACGAAACAATCGAGTAGCGGCGCGGAAGCGAGTTCGCCTTTGACCTTGTAATCAAAGCCCGGACCCGCGCTGGCATCACCGGCCAACGTGGCCAATACGCGCCTCGATGACTCGTAGGAATCTATCCATATCAATGGCTTACGACAGAAAGCTTGAAACAGGGTGCGCTTAACCGCCCATTCTGCGCGGATAGAAAGTTTGGCGTTTGGCCGACAGATCTGGGCGTTTTCGCGCGGATCAAAGCCCAGTACCACCCACGCGTCGAGGCTTGGGATGTAGCCATGGGCATGGAATTTAGCGCCATTGATGTCGAAGGTCTGGCGGTTCGGTTCGATGCCTTTGATCGGCCAGGCGCCCGCGCGAAACCATAGATCCTCGATGGCGTCGCAGAGTTCTTCGTCGCGCTTGGCCGCCAGCTCGGTTACCGCCACGCGTTTCTGCACGTCCGGGTGATCGCGTTCCAGCTCTTTAAGCTGCAACGCCGCGCGAGACAGCGGCTGTATCAATTCGCGGAAATGTTCATCGCGAGTAAACAGGCGGTGATAACAGGCATTGAGCTGCTGACGCTGGGCGTCGTTGATGCGCAGGTCGAAAGGGTTGCTGTCGACCTCTTCATCGCTGCCCTGCGGGCGATTGCTGAGGTTTTCGAAGGCTTGCAGGCGTTCGAACCCCGGCAGGCTGCGCACCATCGGCAAAATGCGCGAGTGAAAGGTGCGCACCAGTTCGCGCGCCTGTTTCGGGCTCAATGCCTGCCCCCAGAGCGCGAACATTTCCATCAGCTTATTGATGAAGTCTTTGCGCGACTCACGGGTGAAGGTCACCACGGTCATCGAATCCAGCTCAAAACCCAGATAGTGCGTGAGCAGCAGAATGCGCAGCACCAGCGTGGTCGACTTGCCTGCCCCGGCGCCGGCAACCACTGAAGTGGACGGCGTTTCGCTGAAGATCATCTTCCATTGCGCGGCACTCGGTTGCGCCTTTTCGGGAAGCAACCGAGCGACATCGGCTTTGATGCGTTTCTTCAGTTCGGCGGTCAGTGGCAAACGCCAATCATCGAACAAGTGGTTGTCGATGCTCGGCGGTCGATGCTCGGTGTTGCGGCTGTCGCGAATCAGCAGAACCTGACGGCCTTCCTCCAACCCTTCGAGCTTGCCTTCGTTAAAACCGTATTCAACGCCAGCGGTGTGCCCGCTGCGAAAGCCGTCGGCTTGGCCATGCAGCCACGACGCGCGGTGTTGAGCGCGTAAACGGGTCAGGCCGTGGCCGAAGAAACGCGCGGCCAAACGCTTGAACCAAGGCATCTCGGCCAGAGGACGAAGTTCGGGAGGTAGATCGGGGGTGTGTTGCGCCACGCTGACGGACTCCAGGGTGTGAGGCTGTTGGCTCTATGGTGTCTGCATTTGCCGTCGAGTTCTAGCGAAATGCTTGCAGGTCATTGGTTTAGGCGATGAATTGAAGGTTGTGCTTAATCATTTCAACGCTGTCTTATATCGATTTATTCGATGGTAATGCCGCAGTTTTTACGCTTTTTATCGATGTTTGGCTGATGGATGATGGCCGTCATAAACCACGTTTTCAGGAGACGATCATGCTCGAACTCAGACCCTTCAGCTCGCTGGGCGGCGCCCATCACGGCTGGTTGGATGCCCATCATCATTTTTCGTTCGCCGAATACTACGATCCGCAACGCATGAACTGGGGCAACCTGCGGGTGTGGAACGACGACGTGATCGCCGCTGGCACAGGCTTCCCGCAGCACCCGCATCGCGACATGGAAATCATCACCTATGTGCGTGAAGGTGCAATTACCCACCAGGACAATCTGGGCAACAAGGGCCGCACCGAGGCTGGCGACGTGCAGGTGATGAGCGCTGGCACCGGTATTGCGCACAGCGAGTACAACCTGGAGGCGCGTGACACCAAGATCTTTCAGATCTGGATTTTGCCGACCGAAACCGGCGCACCGCCGTCGTGGGGTGCAAAGCCGTTCCCGAAAGGCCAGCGTGAGGGCTTCGTGACGCTGGCGAGCGGTAAGGACGGCGATGATCAGAGCCTGCGGATTCGCGCCGATGCGCGTTTGGTAGCAGCGAATATCAAGGCTGGGGAAACGGCTGAGTATCGACTGGATGAAGGCCGCCGGGCGTATCTGGTACCCGCGACTGGCGTGATTGAGGTCAATGGTTTGCGGGCTCAAGCACGCGACGGTGTGGCGGTTGCGCAAGAGCGAGTGTTGACGGTCACGGCGATTGAAGACAGCGAGATTGTGCTGGTTGATCTGGCTTAAGTGGCAGGCATGAAAAAGGGGTGACCAATGGGGTCACCCCTTTTTTTACATGCGCTCTCTGCTTGAAATACTTTGTGGCAAGGGATTCATCTGTGGTGAGGGGATTTATCTGTGGCGAGGGGATTTATCCCCGTTGGGCTGCGCAGCAGCCCCCAGCAATTTAAAAAGCGAGGGTCGCTTCGCAACCCAACGGGGATAAATCCCCTCGCCACATTTAAATCGCTACACCCAGTTAAATCGCTGCACCACAGTTAAACAGCCAAAACACCACAACAGGCGTTGTGGTGATTGCCACTATTTCGTGGAAATCGCCCCATCCACCAACGTCTGCGCCTCTGCCACCAGTTGCTTGAGGTGGTCGTCGCCAATAAAGCTTTCAGCGTAGATCTTGTAGATGTCCTCAGTACCCGACGGACGCGCCGCGAACCAGCCGTTCTCGGTCATCACTTTCAAACCACCGATCGCCTGATCATTGCCCGGCGCATGACTCAGAATGCTCTGAATCTTCTCGCCCGCCAGTTCAGTCGAGGTCACTTGCGTCGGCGACAACTTGCTCAGCAAAGCCTTTTGTTCCGGATTTGCCTTGGCGTCTACGCGCACGGAGAACGGTTCGCCCAGTTCATCGGTCAATGCACGGTAAGCCTGACTCGGGTCGCGACCGGTACGGGCAGTCATTTCCGCTGCCAACAGGGCCGGGATCAGACCGTCCTTGTCAGTGCTCCAAACGCCGCCATCCTTACGCAGGAACGATGCACCGGCGCTCTCTTCACCGCCAAAACCCAGCGAGCCGTCGAACAGACCGTCGGCGAACCATTTGAAGCCGACTGGCACTTCGTACAGACGACGACCCAGACGCTTGGCCACGCGATCGATCAAGCCACTGCTGACCACGGTTTTACCCACGCCCGCATCGGCGCGCCATTGCGGACGGTTCTGGAACAGGTAATCGATGGACACGGCGAGGTAATTGTTCGGCGCCAGCAAACCACCGGACGGCGTGACGATGCCGTGGCGGTCATGATCCGGATCGCAGGCGAAAGCGACATCGAAACGCTCCTTCAGACCGATCAGACCTTGCATCGCATGGCTGGACGATGGGTCCATGCGAATCTGACCATCCCAGTCGACGGTCATGAAACGGAAGGTCGCATCAACTTCTTTGTTGACCACTTCCAGATCCAGACGATAGTGCTCGGCAATCGCCGACCAATAGCGCACCCCTGCTCCGCCCAACGGATCCACGCCCAGACGCAGTTTGGCGTCACGAATGGCGTCGAAGTCGATCACGTTGATCAGGTCGGCGACGTAGGTGTTGACGTAATCATGGCGGTGCGTGGTGCTGGCCTTGAGCGCTTGCTCGTAGCTGATGCGCTTCACGCCCGCCAGTTTGTTCGCCAGCAACTCGTTGGCCTTGGACTCGATCCACTTGGTGATGTGGGTATCGGCCGGGCCGCCGTTGGTTGGGTTGTATTTGTAGCCGCCGCTTTGTGGCGGGTTGTGCGATGGCGTAATAACCACGCCGTCCGCCAGGCCAGTGGTACGGCCACGGTTGTAGCAAAGAATCGCGTGGGAGATCGCCGGCGTTGGTGTGTATTCATCACCTTCGGCGATCATGACGGTCACGCCGTTGGCGGCCAGTACTTCCAGCGCGCTCGCCCCGGCCGGGGTCGACAATGCGTGAGTGTCGATGCCGACAAACAGCGGGCCGGTGATGCCCTGGGCTTCGCGGTACAGGCAGATTGCCTGGCTGATGGCCAGAACGTGCCATTCATTGAAACTCAAATCAAAGGAACTGCCCCGGTGCCCGGACGTGCCGAAGGCAACACGCTGGGTGGAAATCGATGCATCAGGCTGGCCGGTGTAATAGGCCGTTACCAGTCGCGGGATATCGACCAACAATTCTGCCGGTGCCGGTTTGCCCGCAAAAGGACTGAGTGTCATGCAAAACCTCTGAGATCGAGTGGTTCAGGAAATACAGCGCAGTTTACTGGCAGTTTGACCACAGTGCGATGGGATGTATCCGGCACATCGCAGAAGTTTTCTAACGTCACTCGGCAGGCGCAAGGCGCAAGGCGTCACCGACAAGCCCGACCACGCTGGCCAGATCATGATCGCTGTGACTGATCGCGCTCAAGCGCAAGTGCTGCGCGTGCTGTCGATGCAGGCTGAACAACTCGCCGGGGGCAATCACGACCTGTTGCCTGAGCAAGTCATGAAACACCTCGCTCATGTTCACCGTCCGCAGCGACCGAACCCACACCGTCGCCCCGCCCTGTGGCTCGACTATCTGCAAGGCATCGCCCAAACGCTCGCGCAACAGCTGAATCAGGTGGGTTCGGCGTTCCTTGAGTAACCGTCGCAACACCAGCAAATGCTGATCGATACGCCCACTCGCATACAACCGCGCGATGGCTTTTTGCCGAGTGACCGACAAGCGGAACGAGCGCAGCAGAAAATGCCGTTGCAATTCGCTTCGCCAATGACGTGACAGGACGAAACCGTACGGGGCTTCGGTGCCGATGATCTTGTCGAAAGCGGAAAACACCAGCAAGCGTTCGGGATCCAGCCAGTCGCGTAACCGCTGGCCATCGTGCTCGTCTGCCAGCTCACTGCAACAGTCATTTTCCAATACCCAGGTGCCCTGCTCCGCGAGTAATTTTGCAATCAATTGCCGATTGGCCGTCGGCGCGGCGCTGCCATGCGGCAGATTCAATGCCGAAGACAATAAAATCAGTCGCACAGGTTCAGTCTTGAGCAACGACGCCAGCCATTGAGCATCCAGTGCGCCATCGATCTGCAACGGCAACTCGATGACGCGTACCTCGGCCGCCTCGAACAGACGCAGGATCACCCAGTCACAGGGTGACTCAACCAGAACCGTGGCCTGACGCAATTCCAGCACGGCGATGAGTATTTCCAGCACGGCGCGTAGATCAGCGCCGATATAGACGTCATCGGCGTGCCAGCAATGGGTCGATGAAGTGGTGTAGCGCGCAGCCAGAACCGTGCGCAATTCCAGTTCACCACAGGGTTGCAGCAACAATTGTGGCTGGCGCGGGTATTGCCGCAGCAACTCCCTTTCCAGCATCAGCAAGGGACTGTCCAGCGGCTGCAGTGACGCCGGATCGTCGGTGCTCAACACGCACATGCCCGGGCGCCGGGCGTTGACATAGACAGCCTCTAGCAGATCGCTGCCATTGGCCGGCGGCACCAGGAGCGAGCGGGCTTTTGCGTAATAACCGGACTTGGCTATCGAGTAAACCCGCCCTTCCTTCTCCAACAGCGAATACGCGTATTGAATGGTCGAGATCGACACCTTCAAGCGATCCGCCAATTGGCGCAACGACGGCAATCGCATGGCGCCAGCGGCGTCGGACTCGTTAATCACCGACGTCAGGTAGCGGTACACCGTTTGGTAAGCAAAATCGTTTTCACGCAAGACCTTCATGAGCCCTCATCCATAGGCATTGGCGCAATATGTGCCAAAAGGCTCAAGTTCAACCTTCCGCCGACCGGTCACCCGCAACGACATCCGCCTCGCTGGCATCGGCGCGAGAGCCTGATGCTTCAGTCGATTGCGGCATGTGAATCGGCCCCATAGCGTACAAACGGCTGATCAGTTTGACCGGCAATCCGCTGACGTCGGTCATCCACTTCATGACCTGTTCCGGCGCACTCGAGCCCTGCATGGCGCGGTGCAGGTCAGGCAATGCCACCAGCATGCCGGGGTGGCACTTGCGCAGAAACCGCTCGAGCCCGGCGCCATGATCGATGAACGGCGCAAACAACAGGCACGTGAGTTGGGTTTCACTGATTGCGAATGTCGCTTGCAGGTGATTGGCCGCTTGAATGCGCCGCTGCTCAAGGTCGAGCAAGTTGCCGAAATTGGCCAGCAACTGCTCACACACCGGTTCGGGCACCTGTTTGAGGCGCATCGTCAACAGGCTTTCCTGCAAATATTCGCTGATGCCGGCCTCGTACGTCCGCCCCTCGATCACGCACGCCTGCAAACCCTGAAGATGCGCGGCAAGCAGCGGCTCAACGTAGTCGTTGTCGCTGTGATACAGCGCAAGATCGTCGGCCTGGAACCCGAGAAAATCACTGAGCAAAGGCCAGCGCTCTTCAAGTTTTCCGACAATCATGTCGTTGATAGCGATAAAACTGGTGCGGCGACAGGCCTCAAACTTGCCCTCCGGGCGCCATGGCAGGTGCTCACCGTCCGCATGAAAATGGCGGTAGAAATCTGGGCCAAGACCGTCGAGCAACGGGAATAAAGCGTCAAATCCACCGTGTTCAGCAGGCAAACCACCGATTTCGGCCTTGAGCGCAGCGCGATTCAGCCCCTCGAGAAACTGCTGTTGTCGGCGCGGTGTTTCGGCACCAATCATCGCATCGACGCCATTGTTCCAGCGTGCGATCTGGCTGTAGAACTCCGCCGTAGCCAGGTAAGCGTCGTCCCACAGTTCAAGGGGCTCATCCCATGTGCGGCGATGGCCGACCATCAACAGATTGACGCGATTGGCTTCACGACTGTCCTCGCTGGCGGGCGTCTGATAATCGAATGGCAGCACCTCGCGATGATCCACCATCAACAGTTCAACCCGAGGGTCGTCATACAGAAACAGTGCGCTGTAGCTGCGGTGCATGTTCTGCAAGGCGAAAGGACTTGTGCCGTTCCAGCGCAGGTTGGCCACGCGCAACTGGAATGTCGCCGGTGAACGACTGGCCAGGCTCAACTGCGCGGCCCGCAGCAGGGCCAGCGTGTAACAGCTGTCCCGGGAGCCCGACTGGACGACCAGCACCTTGAAATGACCGATGTTTTCCATGCCGCCAGCGGCCACCAGCAGTCGCTGCATCAATAGCTGCAACGCCGTACGTTCTGCGCGTGAGAAGAAGCTCAGCAAACGCTGCAGGACTTGCTGGTAGACATAATTCATTGCCTGATCATGGATCGTGCTCATCGGTATTTACCCGGTATCAATAGTTTCATGCTGCGCAGACTGAATGCTCGGTCGCACAACAATTCATCAATAAGTAATAGACGCTCAAATGCTAACACTTACGCAATCGTAGTTATTTGAAACACTTGAACAGTTAAGACCCCACCAACGCCCACACCACGGGCTTCAACCGATTGTTAAATAACGGTATTTTTTTGTGGAAAATATTCCTAGGAAACTTCCCACAACAGCCCACGACAATTGAGTACAAGAAAAAAGGACGCAACTTCGGAATAGCCCTACAACAATTAAACAGAAATTGACACGACCAGCAGAAGTAGCCGTTTGATATTGCACAGGGCAAATAGAATGCACAGCCATGGCTCATTCCTTGAGATGAAAGTAATCATTCAATTATCAGGGCTTATATAGCGATTAGAAGATACAGATCGAGAGCAAAAACCAGTTCAGTTGCTGAATGGCCCTACACGCATCACGCGCAGGCAGTCTCTTTTTGAGGGATAAAGGCAAAGAGTCCGTGGGGCCACGGACTCTGTTCAGCAGTGTCAGGCCGGTTCGACCTGCAGGGCGACCCGTTCGCGACATGGGCATTCATCCATGTAGCGGTGTGCTTCGACAAACTCATCGAACGGGAACACCCGAGTCTTGAGCGGTAGCAGCACACGATCAGCGGTCAGCTGGTTGATGTCACGCAAGGCACGTTGCAGCGCCACGGAATCCTGCGTGATGCCCAGCTCCGGTTTGCCAGTGAAGTTGCCGATGCAGTGCACAAAGAACTGAATGTTCTTCTGGAACGCTGCACACGCCGGGAATGGCGTCTGGTTGCCACCTTGCAGACCGTACAACACCAGGCTGCCACGCGGGGCGAGAACGTCGCCGAGCAACGACATCTGCGGGCCACCCAGGCCATCGAACACTACGTCAACGCCGCGGTTGTCGGTGATCTTGTTGATCCGCATCAGCAGATCTTCTTCCTCGGTGACGATGACTTTCTCGGCACCCAGCGACAACAGATATTCACGTTCTTCCGCGGTTTTGGTCGCGGCAATCACGCGTACACCCAAGGCTTTGCCCAGTTGTACAAAAGACGGCCCGGCACAGTGGCTGGCGTCAGTGACCAAGGCGAATTGCCCCGGCTTGACCCGCGCCAGATCGGCGTAGGCAAAATAGGCAATCAGCAGCGGCGTGTAATGCACGCTGGCTTCGATCGGGCTGAGGACGTCTGGATAACGGGTCAGCGCGGTACGCGGCAGCAAGATCTGCTCGCCGTAAACCGGATAATCGTTGGCGCTCTCGGCCGGAAAACTGGCCACCTTGTCGCCTACTGACAGATCATCGACACCGTCGCCGACGGCGGTGACCACACCGGCCATCTCGTGACCGAGGCCTGCAGGCAAACGTGCCTGAGACGAGGCCAGGTTCTGACGCCAGAGCGTGTCATACCAACTGATGCCGATCGCTTCGACACGCACCTGCACTTCGCCAGGACCTGGCTGAGCGGCCGCATGCTCTTCGCATTTGAGCACCTCGGCGGGACCAAACTTGTGAAAACGGATAGTGCGGGACATCGCAAACCTCGTCAAAGTAACCTCTAATGCCATGAACTCTATCTGGGCTTTTAACCCAAGACTATCAGTGGCTATTAATAGTCGACATGCCTGTCATTGATTCCGCAGTATGGGCGGCATTGGCACAATCCAGCAAAAAATCACTGCCACCGGCTCGGTAAAGCTGAATTTTCCGGTGCAGAGTACCAGCCTTTCCCCGTAAGATTCATGCCGGCCATTGTTCTCATATGGCCGCTCTCGTCAAGCTTGATGACTCTGCCAGGACTCCAGATGAATCGTAATGACCTGCGTCGTGTCGACCTGAACCTGTTGATCGTATTCGAAACATTGATGCACGAACGCAGCGTGACCCGGGCGGCGGAAAAGCTGTTTCTCGGTCAGCCGGCGATCAGTGCGGCGCTCTCGCGCCTGCGTAGCCTGTTCGATGACCCGTTATTTGTACGCACCGGGCGCAGCATGGAGCCGTCTGCCCGCGCGGTGGAAATCTTCGCCCTGCTCTCGCCTGCCCTCGACTCGATTTCCACGGCCGTCAGCCGTGCCGCGGAATTCGATCCGGCGACCAGCACCTCGGTGTTCCGCATCGGTTTATCCGATGACGTCGAGTTCGCCCTGCTGCCGATGCTGCTTAAACGCCTTCGCGCTGAAGCGCCAGGCATCGTGCTGGTGATTCGTCGCGTCAACTACATATTGATGCCGGGCCTGTTGGCTTCCGGCGAAATCTCCATTGGCGTCAGTTACACCACCGACCTGCCGGCCAACGCCAAACGCAAGGTTTTGCGTCGCAGCGCGCCTAAATTGCTGCGCGCCGATACCGTGCCGGGGCCGTTAAGTCTGGATGATTATTGTGCGCGGCCGCATGCGCTGGTGTCGTTTGCCGGCGACCTCAGCGGCTTTATTGATGAAGAGCTGGAAAAGCTTGGCCGCAAACGGCATGTGGTGCTGGCCGTGCCGCAGTTCAACGGGCTCAGCACGTTGCTCGCGGGCACTGACATCGTCGCGACCGTGCCGGATTACACCGCGGAAGCGCTGACGGCGGCTGGCGGGGTTCGAGCGGAAGATCCGCCGTTGCCGACGCGCACGTTTGAGCTGCACATGGCTTGGCGTGGGTCGCAGGATAACGATCCGGGGGAGCGCTGGTTGCGGTCGCGGATTCAGATGTTCTTTGGCGATCCGGACAGCCTCTAGAACCCACCGTCGATGGTGACGTCGTCGCTGACACCTCAGCGACGTTAGCCTCTTTGCGCCAACCCTCCTGCGAAAATTCCTACGCACACTTCTTGCCGCCACACCCGGCCGATATATATGATAAGGATTATCATTTGTACCATCCTTATCCGGCGCCCTCCTACGATGCTTCCATCTCCACAAACCAGTTTCTGCGATGTCGCTGTGCTCTATCGCCAGCAGCACGGTTGGTTACAGAACTGGCTACGGCGTCGGCTCAATTGCTCGCAGAGTGCGGCGGATCTGGCGCAAGACACGTTCATGCGCCTGCTGGCCAAGGAGCAAGTGCCGGAACTACACGCCCCGCGCACGTTTCTGGCGAAGGTGGCGCAGAGTGTTCTGTGCAATCACTACCGCCGACAAAAACTCGAACGCGCCTATCTTGAAGCACTGGCAGCAATGCCCGAACAGGTCGCGCCGAGCCTGGAAACTCAGGCCATTCTGCTGGAAACCCTGATCGCCCTCGACGCTGCGCTCGAAGGTCTTGAGCGCCCGGTGCGCGAGGCGTTTCTGCTGTCGCAAATGGACGGTTTGAGTCACGCTGAAATCGCCGCGCGGCTCGACGTTTCGATCACCACGGTCAAGCGCTACATCATCAAGGCCGGGGCGATGTGCATCATGCACGATGACAGCCTCGACCTGCCATGAACCGCGAAGACACTTTGGCGATTTCCGGCGACGTCGCCGAGCAAGCCATGCACTGGCACCTTGAGTTGCAGGAGCCCGAGGTCAGCGAAGCGACGCTCGCGGCGTGGATGCGCTGGCGTCAGGCGCACCCGGTGCACGAGCACGCCTGGCAACGGGCGGAAGTGTTTGCACGACGCATGCGCGACCTGCGCAGCCCCGACCAGCGCCCCCTCGCCCACGCCGCCCTGCGACCCACGTTGTCACGGCGTTCGGCGCTCAAGCAGTTGAGCGTTTTGTTTGCGGCCGGTGCCGGTGCCTGGGCCATGAAAGACACGGCGTTGGTGCAAGACTGGCGCGCGGATTACTACAGCCAGGTTGGCGAGCAAAAGAGCTTTACGCTGGCCGATAACACGCAAATCCAGCTCAACACCGACAGCGCAATCAACGTGGTTTTTGAACGGGAATCGCGGCGCATCAAGTTGCTGCGCGGCGAGCTGCTGGTCACCCGCGCCGATGGCCGATTGTTGTCGGTGGACACCGCTCAGGGTCGACTGGAATCCGCACTCGCGCGCTTCAGCGTCAGACAGCGCGCCGGTTTCACTCAGGTCAGCGTTTATCAGGGCACGTTGGTGATCAACCCTTCCCGTCTGCCGCATCAGCCCATCGCGTTGAAGGCCGGCGAACAAATCAGTTTCAGCGCCGGGGAGATTTTCAGCAGGCAAACCCTTGCACTTACCGCGCCGGCCTGGAGTCAGGGCATGCTGGTCGCGCAGGGCCAGCGTCTGGCGGACTTCCTCGAAGACCTGAGCCGTTATCGCCAAGGCCATCTAGCCTGCGATCCGCACTTGGCCGACCTGCGGGTTTCCGGCACCTTCCCCCTCGGCAACACCGAGAAAATCATCTTCGCCGTCGCCGACACTTTGCAGCTCGATGTGCAGCAATTCACTCGCTACTGGGTGACGTTGAAACCGCGCACCGCCTGATACTGAAAAATATTCGCATTTGGGTGGTCCGATTTCGATTCTCGCGAGACTTAAACCCCAGACATTCAATTCAATGGGGAAGTAACTCGTGAATCTCACCGCACGCAAACGCCAGGGCTGGCAATTCTCGATCAAACAGAAACTGGCCGGCGCCGTGGTTCAAGGCATCGCTTGCATGACTGTGACCGCACCACTGCTGATCGCGCCGAACTGGGCCGCCGCCGAGCAAACTCAAGAAGATTTCGATATCCCCGCTGGCGCGCTCGCACCGGCGTTGACGCGTTTTGGCCAGACTGCGCACATCCTGTTGTCCTATTCGACATCGCTGACCGAGGGGCGCAGCACATCCGGCCTTAAAGGTCGTTACGACGTCGACCAAGGACTGGCGATTCTGCTGGCCGGCTCCGGGCTTGAAGCCAGTCGCGGCGCCAACGGCAATTATTCGCTGCTGGCCAGCACCGGTGATGCGCTGGAGCTGGGCGCGGTGTCGATTTCCGGCAAGGCGCCGGGTTCGACCACTGAAGGCACCGGGCTCTACACCACGTATTCCTCCAGCAGCTCGACGCGGCTGAACCTGACCCCGCGCGAGACTCCGCAATCGATGACGGTGATGACCCGTCAGCGTCTCGATGACCAGCGCCTGACCAACCTGACCGATGCCCTCGAAGCCACGCCGGGCATCACCGTGGTGCGCGACGGTCTCGGTTCGGAAAGCGATTCCTATTGGTCGCGCGGTTTTGCGATTCAGAACTATGAGGTCGACGGCGTTCCCACCAACACGCGCCTCGACAACTATTCGCAAAGCATGGCGATGTATGACCGCATAGAAGTCGTGCGCGGCGCCACCGGTTTGATCAGTGGCATGGGCAACCCGTCCGCGACGATCAACCTGATCCGCAAGCGACCGACTGCCGAAGCGCAGGCCAGCATCACCGGTGAAGCCGACAACTGGGATCGCTACGGCACCGGTTTCGACGTCTCGGGGCCGCTGACGGAAACCGGCAATGTGCGCGGACGCTTTGTCGCCGATTACAAAACCGAGAAAGCCTGGATCGATCGTTACAACCAGCAGTCGCAGCTGATCTACGGCATCACCGAATTCGATCTGACGGAAGACACCCTGCTGACCATGGGCTTCAGTTATCTGCGCAGCGATATCGACTCGCCGCTGCGCTCCGGCCTGCCGACGCGTTTCAGCACCGGCCAGCGCACCGACCTGCAACGTTCGCTAAATGCTGCGCCAGACTGGTCGTACAACGATCATGAACAGACCAGTTTCTTCACTTCCATCGAGCAGCAACTGGGCAACGGCTGGAGCGGCAAGATCGAACTGACCCACGCCGAAAACAAGTTCGACGAACTGTTCAACTTCGCCATGGGTGAGCTGAATACCGACGGCAGCGGTCTGTCGCAACTGCCGGTGCGCTTCTCGGGCACGCCGCGTCAGGACAACCTCGATGTGTACCTCACCGGCCCATTCAGTCTGTTCGGGCGCGAACACCAACTGATCACCGGCATGACCCTCTCACAGTACAAAGAAAGCACGCCGAGCTGGGGCGGTTGGCGTTACGACTACAACGGCTCGCCGGCGGGCGCTATTGACAACCTGTTCACCTGGGACGGCAACTCGGCCAAACCGGACTTCGCCGTCAGCGGCAAATCGTCGATCGACGAAGACCAATACGCGGCGTACCTGACCTCGCGTTTCAGCGTCAGCGATGACTTGAGCCTGATTCTCGGCAGCCGCGTGATCAACTGGAAACGCGACACCTCGGATCGCCCGTATGGCGGCGAAGAAAGCGAAGTCAATCGCGAAGAAAACGGCGTGTTCATTCCGTACGCCGGTATCGTTTACGACCTCAATGACACCTGGTCGCTGTACGCCAGCTACACCAAGATCTTCAACCCGCAAGCCTCGTGGGTCACCGACGAAGACAACAAACCGCTCGACCCGATGGAAGGCAAAGGCTACGAGATCGGCATCAAGGGCACGCACCTCGATGGCAAGCTCAACTCCAGCCTGGCCGTGTTCAAACTGGAGCAGGACAACCTGGCGATCTGGCAACACGACAACGTCTACAGCTCCGAGCAGGACACCACCTCCAAAGGCATCGAGATGGAGCTGAACGGTGAACTGGCCGAAGGCTGGCAGGCCTCCGCCGGCTACGCGTATTCAGTGACCACTAATGCCGACGACGAGCGCATCAACACCAACCTGCCGCGCAACAGCTTCAAGACCTTCACCAGCTATCGCCTGCACGGCCCGCTGGACAAAGTCACGATTGGCGGCGGCGTGAACTGGCAGAGCAAAGTCGGCGCCGACCTGCATACGTTCAGCCAGGGCAGCTACGCGGTGACCAACCTGATGGCCAAGTACGACATCAGCCACAACCTCAGCGCTTCGGTGAATCTGAACAACGTGTTTGATCGCGAGTACTACAGCCAGTCTGGTCTGTACGGGGTTTACGGCGCACCGCGCAATATCATGACGAGCTTCAAGTACAACTTCTGATCCGCTCTGAAGTGGCGCGCCCTCTTTATGGGTGCGCCATGCGCCGGCAGCGCCTCGCATGAAACTTTCATTAAGGATATTGATAGCACCCTAACGAAAGGTGCATGCTAGAGGGCTCGCTACGGTCTTATATCATTCCGAATGATAGTTACCTTTGCTTCATTCGATTCGTGCCATCACAGCCTGCCGAGCATCATCCGCCCATCTTCAATACATTGGCGGATGCATCCATGGAACAGTCACTCAAACATTTGCGCTTCCCGTTGGCCATGCTGGCCATCCTGGTGATGAGCGCCTGCGGCAAGACTCCGGAGACTGCCGCCACCCAGCCTGCTGCCAAAGTCAGCGTGGCCAAGGTGATCGAACAACCGGTCAACGAATGGGACGAATTCACCGGCCGCCTCGAAGCACCGGAAACCGTTGAAATCCGTCCACGGGTCTCCGGCCAGATCGACGAAGTCGCTTTCACTGAAGGCGCCCTGGTCAAGAAAGGCGACCTGCTGTTCCAGATCGATCCGCGTCCGTTTCAGGCCGAGGTTCGCCGCCTCGAAGCCCTTGTCGCCCAATCCCGCGCCAACGCCACCCGCAGTGAAAACGAAGCCGGCCGTGGTGAACGTCTGCGTGCCAGCAACGCGATCTCTGCCGAACTGGCTGACTCGCGCACCAGCGCTGCCCAAGAAGCCCGCGCCGCCGTCGGTGCCCTGCAAGCGCAACTGGATCTGGCCAAACTCAACCTCAGCTTCACCCGCGTGACCGCGCCGATCACTGGCCGCGTCAGCCGTGCCGAGATCACCGCCGGTAACCTGGTGACCGCCGACACCACGCCGCTGACCAGCGTGGTTTCCACTGATCGCGTTTACGCCTACTTCGATGCTGACGAGCGTGTGTTCCTCAAATACACCCAACTCGCCCGCAACGGTCAGCGTGGCGCGACCACCCCGGTGTACATGGGCCTGTCCAATGAAGACGGCAACCCGCACCTCGGTCAGATGAACTTCGTCGACAACCAGGTCAACCCGAAAACCGGCACCATCCGTGGTCGCGCAGTGTTCGACAACAGCGACGGCACCTACACCCCGGGCCTTTACGCACGACTGAAACTGGTCGGCAGCGGCACCTACAACGCCATGTTGATCAACGACGAAGCGGTCGGCACCGACCTCGGCAAGAAGTTCGTGCTGGTGATGGATGCGGACAACAACACCGTGTACCGCGCCGTCGAACTCGGTCCGAAAATCGAAGGCCTGCGCATCGTCCGCACCGGCCTGAACAAGGACGACACGATCATCGTCAAGGGTCTGCAACGGGTTCGCCCTGGCTCGCCGGTCACCCCGGAAGTGGTGCCGATGGCCAGCGAACAGACCATCGCGGCACTCGCTCAACAACGTCAAGCGCTGGAAGCCAGCAACCTGCCCAAAGTCGCCCCTGCCAAGGGTGCGTCCGGTGCGGTTGTGAAGCTGGCCGCCACGACCCCACGCGGTTAAGGGACGACAACTCCGATGAATTTTTCCCAATTCTTCATTTCACGGCCGATCTTCGCAGCGGTGCTGTCGCTGCTGATCCTGATCGCCGGTGCGATCTCGCTGTTCCAGCTGCCGATCAGCGAATACCCGGAAGTCGTGCCACCGACCGTGGTGGTGCGTGCGAACTTCCCGGGCGCCAACCCCAAAGTCATCGGTGAAACCGTGGCCGCTCCGCTGGAGCAAGCCATCACCGGCGTCGAGAACATGCTGTACATGTCCTCGCAGTCGACCGCCGACGGCAAGATCACCCTGACCATCACCTTCGCCCTGGGCACTGACCTCGACAACGCGCAGGTGCAGGTGCAAAACCGGGTGACCCGTACCGAGCCGAAACTTCCCGAGGAAGTGACACGCATCGGTATCACCGTCGACAAGGCCTCGCCCGACCTGACCATGGTTGTGCACTTGACCTCGCCGGACAAACGCTACGACATGCTTTATCTGTCGAACTACGCGATCCTCAATATCAAGGATGTGCTGGCGCGTCTGAACGGTGTCGGTGACGTACAACTGTTCGGTATGGGCGACTACTCGTTGCGGGTCTGGCTCGATCCGAACAAAACCGCTTCACGCAATCTGACCGCGACCGATGTGGTTACCGCGATTCGTGAACAGAACCGTCAAGTGGCTGCCGGTCAATTGGGCGCGCCCCCTGCCCCGAATGCCCAGAGCTTCCAGCTGTCGGTCAACACTCAGGGCCGTCTGGTCACTGAGGAAGAGTTCGAGAACATCATCATTCGCGCTGGCGACAATGGTGAAATCACGCGCCTCAAAGACATCGCTCGCGTCGAACTGGGTTCCAGCCAATACGCCCTGCGTTCCCTGCTGAACAACCAGCCGGCTGTGGCGATCCCGATCTTCCAGCGCCCTGGTTCCAACGCCATCGACATCTCGAACGAAGTTCGCGGCAAGATGGACGAGCTGAAGAAAAGCTTCCCGCAAGGCATGGATTACAGCATCGTTTATGACCCGACGATCTTCGTGCGCGGCTCGATCGAAGCGGTGGTTCACACCCTCTTCGAAGCACTGATCCTCGTGGTTCTGGTGGTGATTCTGTTCCTGCAAACCTGGCGCGCCTCGATCATTCCGTTGGTGGCGGTGCCGGTATCGTTGATCGGTACGTTTGCGGTGATGCACCTGTTTGGCTTCTCGCTGAATGCGCTGTCGCTGTTCGGTCTGGTACTGGCCATCGGTATCGTGGTCGACGACGCCATCGTGGTGGTGGAGAACGTCGAGCGGAACATCGGACTCGGCCTGACGCCGGTCGAAGCGACCAAACGGGCGATGCGTGAAGTGACCGGCCCGATCATTGCCACGGCGCTGGTGCTGTGTGCGGTATTCATTCCGGCGGCGTTTATCTCCGGCCTTACCGGGCAGTTCTACAAACAGTTCGCACTGACCATTGCCATCTCGACCGTGATCTCGGCGTTCAACTCGCTGACCCTGTCGCCAGCGCTGGCCGCGGTGTTGCTGAAAAGCCACGACGCACCGAAAGACCGCTTCTCGAAAGTGCTCGACAAGATCTTCGGTGGCTGGCTGTTCCGTCCGTTCAACCGCTTCTTTGACCGGGCCAGCCATGGCTACGTCGGCACGGTGGGCCGGGTTATCCGCAGCAGCGGCATCGCCCTTCTGCTGTACGCAGGCCTGATGGTGTTGACCTTCTTCGGTTTCTCCAGCACCCCGACCGGTTTCGTACCCGGCCAGGACAAGCAATACCTCGTCGCTTTCGCGCAACTGCCGGACGCTTCGAGCCTGGATCGCACCGAAGACGTGATCAAACGCATGTCCGACCTCGCGCTGAAACAGCCAGGCGTGGAAAGCGCTGTAGCGTTCCCGGGCCTGTCGATCAACGGTTTCACCAACAGTCCGAACGCCGGCATCGTCTTCGTGACCCTGAAGCCGTTCGACGAACGTAAAGACGCGAGCATGTCCGCCGGTGCGATCGCCGGTGCCTTGAACGGCCAGTTCGCCAACATTCAAGAGGCGTACATGGCGATCTTCCCGCCACCGCCGGTACAAGGTCTGGGCACCATTGGTGGTTTCCGTCTGCAAATCGAAGACCGGGGCAACCTGGGCTACGACGAGCTGTACAAAGAAACCATGAACATCATCAACAAGAGCCACAACGTGCCGGAACTGGCAGGCCTGTTCACCAGCTACACCGTGAACGTGCCGCAGGTCGATGCCGCCATCGACCGTGAAAAAGCCAAGACCCACGGCGTGGCCGTCAGCGACATCTTCGACACCCTGCAGATTTACCTGGGTTCGCTGTATGCCAACGACTTCAACCGCTTCGGGCGCACCTATCAGGTCAACGTTCAGGCCGAACAGCAGTTCCGCCTCGAATCCGATCAGATCGGTCAGCTGAAAGTGCGTAACAACAAAGGCGAAATGATCCCGCTGGCGACTTTCATCAAGGTCAGCGACACCTCGGGTCCGGATCGCGTGATGCACTACAACGGCTTCATCACCGCTGAAATCAACGGTGCCGCAGCCCCAGGCTACAGCTCCGGCCAGGCCGAAAAAGCCATCGAGAAACTGCTCAAGGAAGAACTTCCGAACGGCATGACCTACGAGTGGACCGACCTGACCTACCAGCAGATTCTGTCTGGCAACACCGCGCTGTTCGTGTTCCCGCTCTGCGTATTGCTGGCGTTCCTCGTACTCGCCGCTCAATACGAAAGCTGGAGCCTGCCGCTGGCGGTGATCCTGATCGTACCGATGACCCTGCTGTCGGCCATCACCGGCGTGATCATCTCGGGCGGTGACAACAACATCTTCACCCAGATCGGTTTGATCGTACTGGTCGGACTGGCGTGTAAGAACGCGATTCTGATCGTCGAGTTCGCCAAGGATAAACAGGAAGAAGGCCTCAACCCGCTCGCCGCAGTACTGGAAGCTTGCCGTCTGCGTCTGCGGCCGATCCTGATGACCTCCTTCGCGTTCATCATGGGTGTAGTGCCACTGGTGTTCTCCAGCGGTGCCGGTGCCGAGATGCGTCATGCCATGGGCGTGGCGGTGTTCTCCGGGATGCTTGGGGTGACCTTCTTCGGTCTGTTGCTGACGCCAGTGTTCTACGTACTGATCCGTAACTTTGTCGAACGCGGTGAAGCCCGCAAAGCGGCCAAGGCCCTCAAACTGGAGGCGCAACAATGAGTCTGAAAGTCTTCCTGCCGAGCCTGCTGGTGCTGGCCCTCAGCGCCTGCGCCGTCGGCCCCGACTACAAGACCCCAGCCACGGAGGCGGCCAACATCACGGCCGTCACCGACGGCGCCGCCGGGCAAAAGAACTTTGACCGTTCGAAATTCGAAGGCATCTGGTGGCAGCAATTCGACGATCCGACCCTCAACCAGTTGGTGACCCAATCGCTGCAAGGCAACCGTGAACTGCGCGTGGCGTTCGCCCGCTGGAAAGCCGCTCGGGCAATCCGCGACGACGCCAGCAACGATGCAATGCCGACCATCACCAGCCGCGTCAGCAGTGATCTGGCCAAGGGGCAAATCCCCGGCCAGACCAACGATCGGGTCAACAGCGAACGCTATGACCTCGGTCTGGACATGGCCTGGGAGCTCGATCTGTTCGGGCGCATCCAGCGCAATCTGGAAGCCAGCGACGCCGATCAAGAGGCCGCCAAAGCCGATCTGTACCAACTGCAAGTCACCATGATTGCCGAACTGGTCGACGCTTACGGTCAACTGCGCGGCGCTCAGTTGCGGGAAAAGATCGCCGTGGCCAACCTGAACAACCAGCAGGAGTCGCGCAAGATCACCATCAGCCTGCGTGATGCCGGCGTTGGTGATCAGCTCGACGTCGAACGTGCCGATGCGCGTCTGGCTTCGGTAGAAGCCAGCGTGCCGCAATTGCAGGCCGAACAGGTTCGGCAGAAAAACCGCATCGCCACCCTGCTGGGTGAGCGTCCGGACAAGCTGACCGTCGACCTCAGCCCAAAAGACTTGCCGGCGATTGCCAAGGCCCTGCCGATTGGCGATCCGGGTGAACTGCTGCAACGTCGCCCGGACATTCTCAGCGCAGAACGCAACCTGGCTTCGGCCACAGCGCGCATCGGCGTGGCGAAAGCCGATCTGTTCCCACGGGTCAGCCTCAGCGGTTTCCTTGGCTGGACGGCCGGGCGTGGTTCGCAAATCGGTTCCTCGGCGGCCAACGCCTGGGCACTCGGCCCGAGCATCACCTGGGCTGCGTTCGACCTTGGCAGCGTGCGAGCGCGTTTGCGCGGCGCCGATGCCGAAGCCGAAGGCGCACTGGCGACTTACGAGCAGCAAGTGCTGCTGGCCCTGGAAGAATCGGAAAATGCCTTCAGCGATTACGGCAAACGTCAGCAACGGCTGATCTCGCTGATTCGTCAGAGTGAGTCGAGCCGCAAGGCTGCTGACCTCGCCGAGATCCGCTATCGCGAAGGCACTACCGACTTCCTCGTGCTGCTCGACGCGCAACGTGAACGACTGAACGCTGAAGACACCCAGGCGCAGGCCGAAGTCGATCTGTATCGCGGCATTGTCGCGATCTACAAAGCCCTCGGCGGTGGCTGGCAACCGGAGACTGTTGCCAGCAAGTAATCGATTGTTAAAGAGCTCCTTTGGTTGGCCGCAACCAACCAAATTTTTTGCCCCGCGTATCATTCGGTCGCGGGGCTTTTTTGTGCCTGCCGAATGACCCGACTTCATGTAGGAGCTGCCGAAGGCTGCGATCTTTTGAGGTTGCTTTTGGATGGGCAAGATCAAAAGATCGCAGCCTTCGGCAGCTCCTACAGGGGTTAGTGTGATTCCAGGATGGTTACGGTGGCGGTGGTGCCTGCTCGCAAGCGGTTCTTGCCAGCGTAATCCGCGTCAATCTCGATCCGCACCGGCACCCGTTGCGCCAGTTTCACCCAGGTGTAACTCGGATTGATGTTGGCCAGTAGTCGACTGCCCGGGGCGTTTTCGCGGTCGGCAATGGCGTAGGCGATGCTCTGCACCGTGCCGCCGAAGGTTTCGCCACTCATCAGCTGCACTTTGACCCGATCGCCCTCTTCGATCCTCGGCAGTTTGGTTTCTTCGAAATAACCGCTGATGTAGAAAGAATCACTGTCGACCAGCGCCAACAGCGCGCCACCGGCCACGGCGTAATCACCCTGGCGGGTCAGTAGATTGGTGACGAAACCGCTGACCGGGGATTCAACGCGGGTGCGCTGCAAATCCAGTTCCGCTTGGCTCAGTGCAGCAATCGCCAATTGCACATTGGCCTCGGCCAGCCCGAGATTGGCCTGATTGCGCAACAGGTCGGCCTGGGCCACCGCGACGTCGGTGCTGGACTTCTCCCACTCCTCACCGGAAATGGCAAAACCCTGTTTCAACGTGCGCCGCCGACGTTCTTCGCTTTGACGCTGTTTGAGCAGCGCCTCACTGGCAACAATCGAGGCTTTCGATTGGCCCAGCGTGGCTTTGGACACCTCGACCTCACGTCGCGCATGTTCCACCGCCAGTTTGTAGCGTGCCGGGTCAATCTCCATCAGTAATTGGCCTTTTTCAACGTGCTGGTTGTCCTGCACCGCCAGACTGACGATGCGCCCGGACACATCGGCCGACAATGTCACCACATCCGCCCTCACCCGGGCATCCCGTGTCCACGGCGCGCGGGTGTAATACTCCCAAGCGAACCAGCCGAGAACGATCGCCAATATCACCACCGCCACGGTCATCAGTCTTGCCAACAACATTTTCAAGGGTTCAGGCTCCCATCAACAAAATCAACGTGGCACAGACGCAGGCGTACAACGCGCCTTCGAACAGGGCCTCGTGCCAAACCAGGCGCAACACGCCCAGACGACGCAGCACCCAATCCAGCAGCAGGAATATCGGAATGGCCAGTAACAGCGCCTGGGCAATGGGCGGCAGGTAGACGCCGCCAACTTCGAAATCAATGGGCAAGGATCGGTTCTCCTTCAACGGTTCCTGCTTGCAGATATTCGCCATGACGTTGCAGGAATGACACAACGATCAGCAACGCCACACGCATACGGAACACCGAGCCTAGATGTTCGTGACTGGCGACGTGCAATTCGTCCAGCTCATCGCCCAATGCGCGAAGTCGTTCCAGCAATGGCGCCAGTTGCACATCATCACGCGCGGCGACAAACCGCCCGGTGTGGCGCAACGCTGAAGACAAATGCTGGCTGAACGCAGGCGTCACCAGCGTGTTGTTCTGTGCTTGCAGCCGTAGCTGCTGCATCGCCACCCCCAACGCCAGACACGCCAGCGTCACTTCGTAGAGTTGCGGCATCGCTCGGTCATTCACCGCCGGCAACAGACCCTGCATGCTGGTCAGGCGATCGACCATGCGGCTTTCGAAAGCGAATTGCTGTTCATCGGTGGCCGGCAGCTTGGTCAGTTGATAGACCTGCTCGCGTGCTTCGTTATAGAGGCGACGCAGGCGCCACGCCGGACGGAACGGGAAAATCCACGCGTAGACAATCAGCGCCAGCATCGCCGCGCTGACGTAAGCGCCGGCGAACTCAAACCATTGAATTGCGCTGTTCTGCCCGGTACCAGCGTTCTGCGGGCCAAGCATCAGAAAACTCGACAAACCCAACCCCATCGCGATGCCCGCCGTGGCCGGACTGGATAACCCCACCGCGATCACATAGAGCAATGGCGCGAGCACCAACGCCAGCATTTCGAAGTTGCTGATCGCTGGCACGATCATGAATTGATAGAGCGCCGACACCAGCAACGCCACGCCCAAGCCACGCGCATAACTCTGCGCAGCCATCAGCGGTCGCGGGAACGTCGCCATCAGTGAACACAGGATGCCGACCAGAATCATCCCGCCGCGAGCGCCGTCCCACGCCGTTTCGATCCAGATCAGCCCGGAGACCAGCAAAGCGGTAAACGCTCGAATTGCGTTCATCGAGGCCAGGGTGAAATCCAGATGCAGCGGGCTCTGCTGACCGCGAAACATGCAACTGGCCTCACGCCCTTCCTGGATCGCATCGCTGAGTTCAAGAATTTGCTCCAGTTGTTGCATCAACCGCGCTTGCTCCCAGCGCAGCGCCCACGCCAGTGAACGCAGAGTGGCGCTCATGTCCTCGGTCAATTGCTCGGCCTTGTAGGCCATTGCATCGAACTGTTGCTGCAGCGTGACGAAGTGGTGCCGGGCCTCCTCAGGCATGGCACGGCCCTGCTGCGCCAATTGATCGAGAAACGCCAGTTCATCGGCGCGTAATCGCTGGATATCCAGCGGTAGATCACCTTCCCAACGCTCGGTGAGCAATTGCCGCTGGTGACGCAGTGCGGTCAGCCGCGACGTTAGCAACATCAGTTGATTGCCCAGTAACAGCACCAGATTGTTAGCGCTGCGCAGGCGCGGTGCATCGAAGTACAAATGCCGGCGCAGGCCTTCCAGCGCACTGATTTCAGCGAGCACCTGCATTTGCCGACGCTGAAAATCGGCTTCGCTTTCTTCCGTGCGAATCACGGCTGCGGCATGGCCTGCGACCAGTTTGATCACTTGATCAACCTTGGCGAAATAACCCTTGGCCACCGCTTCTGGCCTCGCCGTCAGCAGGCTGACCACACAGACGCAGGCTACCGCCAATAACGTTTCAGTGACGCGGGTGACGGCCAGCAGAAACGTCCCGTCCGGTTCGGGAATCGCCAACAACGCCACCACCACCGCTGTATACCCGCTGAGCACGAATGCCTGCGAACTGGTGTAGCGCAACAAAGTGCCGCCCGCCGTACACAGTGCCAACCACAACGCGAGCGTTGTAATGAATGGCAGCGGTGCCTGAGGGAAAATCGCCATGATCAGCACTGCCACCGTTGCACCCAGCGTGGTGCCGATCACCTGGCCAAAACTGCGTGCCAGTGCCATCCCCGCCAGCGGCTAGCTGACAATCACCACCGCCATGATTGACCACTTCGGCTGGTCAAGATCGAACAAAAACGCCAGATACAACGTCAGCAACCCGGCGGCGATGGTGCGCAGTCCAAACAGCAGCACAGCCTGACCGGGGTGGATCACCGCTTTGAAATAATTGAACAGGGCTTGCATGGGCACACTCATTAAAAGCAACTCCTGCAAGCGTAGACACTGCATCGCAAGCCGGACGAGTAATGCATTCGACGCGTGTTGTAGGACGTTTCACAAGGACAAGGTTTGACTCCCGCGCCGAGCTGACCGAAGCTTGCCGCTCTGCTCAAGTCAGCACGTTTCCGGATACCTGCATGCCCCAGTCCCGCCGCTATCTGCTCATCAGCCTTGGCCTCGCATTGATTGTGATCGTCGCCTGGTTGTCACTGCGCAGCACCACTCCGGTTGTCCCCGAAGCCATCAAGCATGGCTACAGCGAAGCTTTGTCGGCGGCGCGTGCCGGTCAGCCGGGGGCGGCGCGGCAGTTGTATCAGCAATTGGGGCGTCCTGATCTGTCGGTGAAACGCCGCGTGTGGCTGCATGCGGAATTGCCCAATTATCCAAGCCCGCAGGCATTGAAACTGGCCGATGCTGATTTGCAGAGCGAAGCGGCCGATGTTCGCCTGGCGGCGATCAAAAGTGTCGTGGGCCTGGTACCCGGCGGCCAGCGCAGCCTATTGCTCGGGCCGCTGCTGGAGGACGAGGATCAAACCGTTCGCTTTGCCGCGATCAATGCCCTGCTCGGTTTGACCCCGGATGAGCTGGGGTTGTACTTCGCGCCGCTGGAGCAAGCGATCGACGGCTGGGAGCAAGTCCTCAAGGAGCAACCGCCGAGCGCTGCGACCTACGCGCAACTGGCGCGCCTGCACTTGCACAATGCCGAACTCAAGCAAGCGCAGGACGCGCTGGAAAACACTTTGCGCCTGGAGCCGGGTAACTTGCCGGCGCTGGTCATGCAGATTGATGTGCTCGACCGTCAGGGCCAGAGCGACGCTGCCCGACAATTGCTTGCGCAGCAGCTCAAAGCCCAGCCCGATTCGGCGTATCTGCAACATGCTCTCGGCCTATGGCTGCTGCACCATGATCAGCTCGAATTTGCTTTGCTCGGCTTATCCAAAGCCGTCGAACTTGAACCCGACAACAAGGATTATCGCTACGACCTCGCGACCACCCTGCACAGCGCCGAAGAACTGGAAGCCGCGCAGAATCAGTTGCAGGAAATCGTTCAGCGCCATCCTGCCGACCGCAAGGCGCGGGTGTTGCTGATCAATTACTGGAAAGAAAGCGGTCAATTACAGAACGTGCAGGTTTTGCTGGCTCAGCTGGAACAACTCAATCCGGATGATCCTGCTTTGCAACAGGGCCTCTAAACCTCAAGCACCCTGACCGAATTCACCACTGCCTGTGACGAGGGGATTTATCCCCGTTGGGTCGCGCAGCGGCCCCTCTTCACCAAAAGCAGGGCCTGCTGCGCACGCCAACGGGGATAAATCCCCTCGCCACAAAATCCTGCCTCAGCTTTTTGTGTTCGCCGTAAACTTTCAAGAAGAAAGAGCGGAACTGCCATCACGGCCCAAGGTCAAGTAATCAGGCAGCTCAATCGAGTCAGCTGCCTCGCTTCCCCTAGTCATGAGAGGGCATTTTTTGTCTACATCTAACGAGTTGATCAGTGCAAAAGCCGCCACCGGCATTGTGGGCCTGGATGACATCCTGGCCGGTGGCTTATCGCGCGGGCATGTTTTCCTGCTGGAAGGAGAACCCGGAACCGGTAAAACCACGGTCGCTTTGCATTTTCTAATGGCCGGCGCGAAAGCCGGCGAACGCTCGTTGTACATCACGCTGTCGGAAACCGAGAATGAATTGCGCCAGGGTGCGCTCTCCCACGGCTGGGAGCTGGATGAGAACATCAAGATTTTTGAGCTGACGCCACCGGAAAGCCTGCTCAATGCCGAGCATCAGCAGAGCTTGCTGTACTCCTCCGATTTGGAGTTGGGCGAAGCAACCAAGCAGATTTTCGAAGCGGTCGAACGCTTCAAACCGACCCGCGTCGTGCTCGATAGCCTGTCGGAGATCCGTCTGCTGGCGCAAAGCTCTTTGCGCTATCGCCGGCAGATTCTGGCAATCAAACATTACTTCGTGCGCTACAACGCTACCGTACTGTTGCTCGACGACTTGACCACCGAGTCCCTCGACAAAACCGTGCACAGCGTGGCCCACGGCGTGATTCGTCTGGAAGAACTGACCCCAAATTATGGCGCCGAGCGCCGCCGCGTGCGGGTGGTCAAATACCGCGGTCAGAAGTATCGCGGAGGCTTCCACGACTTCACCATCATGGGTGACGGCGTTCACGTATTCCCAAGGCTGGTCGCCGCCGAACACCGTGGAGAATATGCACGCCTGCAGCTCACCAGCGGCATCAAAGAACTGGACGCCCTGCTCGGCGGTGGCATCGAAACCGGTTCCAGCACACTGATTCTCGGCCCGGCCGGTACCGGTAAATCGCTTATCTCGATGATCTTTGCCGCTGCGGCAGTGACGCGTGGCGAGAAAGCTGCGTTGTTCATTTTCGATGAAGAACTGGGTTTGCTGTTCGAGCGCATGAGAAATATCGGCATCGACCTCAAGGCCCTGCAAGCGACCGGCAATCTATTGATCGAACAGGTAGACGCCGCCGAACTGTCGCCGGGCGAGTTTTCCCACCGCGTGCGACGCTGCGTCGATGAAGGCGAAATCAAGACCGTGGTGATCGACAGCATCAACGGTTATCAAGCCGCGATGCCGGAAGAAAATGCCCTGGTGCTGCACATGCACGAGTTGCTGCTGTACCTTAACCGCAAAGGCGCGGCGACGTTTATGACCGTCGCCCAACATGGTCTGGTCGGCGATATGCAAGCGCCGGTCGACATCACTTACCTGGCCGACACGGTGATTCTGTTGCGTTACTTCGAAGCCCTCGGCAAAGTCCGGCGGGCGATTTCCATCATCAAGAAACGCACCGGCAGCCACGAATCGACCATTCGCGAATACCGCATTTCCACGCAAGGCATGACCATTGGTGAACCGCTGGAAGCCTTCCAGGGTGTGCTTCGTGGCGTACCGACTTACCTCGGCGCGAGCAAACCGCTGCTGCAGGAAGATAGCTTGTGACGGTGACTACGCCGCTGGCCGAACGGGCGCTGATTCTGGCGCCCGTGGGTCGCGACAGCCAAATTGCGCTGATGATCCTTAATGAGGCAGGTTTTGAAGGGCTGATCACCCCGGATCTCGGCGAACTGTGTTCGCAACTGGAGCCCGGCGCCGGGTTGTTGTTGATTGCCGCGGAAGCGTTGCGTGGCCCGGAGCTGGAGGTGTTGTTCCAGCATCTGGAGCAACAACCGGCCTGGTCGGATCTACCGATCGTGCTGCTCACTCATCACGGCGGACAGGAACAAGGCCCCTCGTCGCAACTGAGCAGCCTGCTGGGCAACGTGTCATTCCTTGAGCGCCCTTTCCACCCGGCCACGTTGGTCAGTATGGTCTCCGCCGCCCTGCGCGGTCGACGACGACAATATGAAGCCCGCGACCGCTTGATCGATCTGAGTGAAAGCGAACGGCGTCTGCAATCGACACTGGAAACCCTCGAACAACAGGTCGAGGAACGCACCGCGCAACTTCGCCACAACGAAGAAGCGTTGCGCCAGTCGCAAAAAATGGAAGCGGTCGGCCAGCTCACGGGCGGCATCGCCCACGACTTCAACAATATGCTCACCGGGATCATCGGTAGCCTTGAGTTGCTGCGCCGGCGACTTGCGCGTGGGCGCCTGGATGATCTCGACAGCCTGATTGATCTGGGCGTGACCTCTGCCAACCGCGCCGCTGGCCTGACCCATCGGCTGCTGGCGTTCTCTCGTCGGCAATCGCTTGATTCCAAAGCCGTACAGATGAATACCCTTGTGCTGTCGATGGGCGAGCTGCTGCAACGCAGTCTCAACGAGAGCATCCAGCTGGACATGCGCCTGAACGACAAATTGTGGGTCGCCGAGGCCGATCCGAATCAACTGGAAAGCGCCCTGCTCAATCTGGTGATCAACGCCCGCGACGCCATGCCCGAGGGTGGCAAATTGATCGTCGAAACCAGCAATCAGGTGCTGCATCGCGAATTCACCGAGGCCTACAGCAACCTTGAGCCCGGCGATTACGTGATGCTCAGCGTCACCGACAATGGCAGCGGCATGCCGCAAAGCGTGATCAATCGCGCGTTCGATCCGTTCTTCACCACCAAACCAATCGGCCAGGGCACCGGGCTCGGTCTGTCGATGATTTACGGCTTCAGCAAACAGTCACGCGGGCATGTTTCGATCGACAGTGAAATCGATCAAGGCACCACCGTCAGACTGTATCTGCCGCGCTTCCGTGGCGAAGAACTTGAGCAACCCGACACCGATATCCAGCAAGCGCCGGATGCAATCAACGGTGAAACGGTGCTGATCGTCGAAGATGACCCCGCCGTTCGCGTGCTGGTCAGCGCGGTTTTGAGCGAGCTGGGTTATGCCTTCGTCGAGGCCGGGGATGCCGACGGTGCAGTGCCGATTCTGAATTCGGCGCAGCGTATTGATCTTCTGATCAGCGATGTTGGCCTGCCCGGCATGAATGGTCGGCAGTTGGCTGAGATTGGTCGTCAATATCGGCCGGGGTTGAAGGTGCTGTTTATCACTGGATATGCCGAACACGCGGCCGTGCGCGGCGGGTTCCTCGATCCGGGAATGCAGATGATCACCAAGCCGTTCACCTTTGACCTTCTGACGGCGAAGGTCAGGGAGATGATAAGACAGTGACGTTTTATCTACCGCATCAGACCATGGAAGTCCTCAAAGGCGCCGTTTCAATAGAGTTGCGACGCACGGAAGCTCGTTGACGAATTTGCCTGTCAGCAGCAGCCAGTCTGTTCTTTTCTGAATCTGCGCTGGGTGTCGTTACAGTGGAAACGGCACTTACACCAGACCAGCCAATACCCTTCAAGACATACTCACCGCCCAATGCATTGGCCTCACTGACGACCTGAAAATTGTAAACACCGGCCTTTAAAGCACCCGGCAAATTTTCACTTCCGAGTTTGATAAATCCTTCGTTGATAAGGGCGTTACCCTCATTGGTTATGACGCCCACAGCGAGGTCGTGCCCAATTGCTTTCAATCCGTTAGGAAGATCCTTCCAGTGTGCGACGAGGTCTCCATGCTTGCTTCCGTAATAACTGGCTGGAACGACAGACGAAGCGAGAACACTCGTCGTTATAACGCCTTTAATTGCGCCATTGACCATGGGAAACACTACTTCAGGCAAGCTCTCAGCCAAAGCATTCTCTAACACGCCCTCAACGAAATTGTTGAACACACTGCCGCCGCTATCGACGAGTTGCGATAAAACCGTAGCGTCCTCGTTGTACTGAATCTTGGGACCAACGGGACTGAACAATCTTGTAACGACTTCGCCGGAAAAATCTTTGGTAACCCCAACCAATACGGCTGACGGGTCGGAAAATTGAGCGGTTATAAAACCAATTCCGAAGCCAGGTAAGGCGCCTGCCGTGAAGGCCGCGGCTCGACCGAGACTCGTACCAGAATCGGGATAATAGGAATCATACGCCAGCCGTGCGAGTGAACCTCCGGAGTAAGCCCAAGCCAAGCCGTTAAAACTCGCTGCGAGAGGCATTAAGACGCTTTTCGAAGCGAAACTTAATACAGCGCCTGCTGCCTTGCCGGCACCGTACCTTGTTAGCCCTTTTACCACCCCGCGCGTGCCTGCAGTCAACGCGGCCTTTCCATATTCAGACCAGGTAACCGGGTGGGTGACCGGCATTTCCTCCAGCCCTTGAACGTCGACGAAGCCGATCGGATTCCCCCCAACCATCCGATACAGATTCAAGCCATCGCTCACACCTGCCGGATCCGCACTCAGCCAACGCTGGCGCCACGGCATGTAATAGCGAAACCCGTAGTAATACAGTCCGGTTGCATCCCGCTCCTGTCCGGAATAACGCACCGTCCGGTAACTCGCTTCGACTTTGTCGCGCCCGGCGTACCAGGCGGTACCGCCGTAAGGATAGTAACTTTCCTGGCTGATAAGCCGAGCATCGGCATCAAGCTCCAGACTGTTGGAGTTGAGATGATTCGTCAGAGTGTAGCGAGCTTGATCGTCGGGAATGCCCACCGGTCGACCTTTTTCCCAATGCAAAATCTGCACGGTGCAGCGCCCGGCCGCGACGCTGATGACGTGCAAAATTTCTTCCGGCGTTGTACGAATTTCCACCCCGGACAAGTAGCGGGTTTCATGGGTACGGGTTCGGCGGGAGCTGTAAGCCGTGCGAATTTTTCGCACGCGCTGCCCCCCGCTATCATAGATATAGCGTTCCGCGTCGTTGGGTTCTGCATTGCGAATCACTTGATCGACCTGGCGTAACTGGTCACGTCCGTTCCACAACAGGTTCTGACCTTTTTGCAGGACATTGAGATTGCCATTGCCGTCGTATCCTGCGGCGATATCACCCTCTCCCGGACGCACATCGGCCGCGGTATACGGCAAACTGCGGTTGCTATAGGCGGCGACAGCGGTGCGCTCTGTGCGTTGACCACTGTCAGCAATGTGCTGCAGCGTCAGCAGATTGCCGCCGCTGTCGTAATCGAACGTTTGCTGATAATTTTCCAGTTGAGTGGAATCCGGTGGCGATATGAACTCCGGCAACTGTGGCCCACCCGGGGCGTTGACGCATTGCCGGCCAGTGGCCGCGATCAATTCATAAAGCGTGTTATAGCGGTAGGTATTGAGAGGAGCGACACGCTGATTACGGAAATAACGGATCGGCTGGGCAGCATCGCTGATGCTGAGAAGGTTACCCACTGCATCATAGGCGTAGGTCAGTTGCTGTAGCGGCGGTTCGTTGGCAACTTGCGCGATCAAGCTGATGATCTGTCCACTTTGCGTATCAAAAACACTGCGCGTTACGACCCCGTTTCCCGCCGATTGCTGTTCGATCTGACCAGTGGCGCTGTAGCGAATGTCGCTCACCAATGAGGTATAACCGCCAGCGCCAGACAACATCAAACAGGTTTCGAATAGCTCCCCTGCCCGAGTCTGACGCAGTAATTGTTCATTGCCCAACGCATCAATATGGCGGATCTGCTCACCCGCCGCGTTATAACTGTTACGCGTGGTCGCGCGTTCAACTTCCAACAGCACGTCGCGCCCGGCGGGATCTTCCGGCCAGTCGGGCAACTCCAGCGCGTCGAGAAACCACCGCGTCTGCGCAAGTGGCGAACCGAAGACACTGCACTCATCGAGAGAACGTGTACCCGCCCCGTCATCATGACGAATCAGTTGCCCGCTAACGTTGTGCCGAGCGGATTCGGCGCTGGCGTCGGCCCAGCCAAAACATTCGCTGCGCCGGATCTCCTCACCCGCCTCCTGCTCAAAAAGGAACGCTGGCCGCAGCAACTCATCGTAAGCCACGCGGCGGTGATTAAGCTTCTGACCCCAGCTTTCCAGCGCTTGGCCGCTGGCGCCGGCCAGGCTCAGACGCCAACCGGCGTCAGCGTTGACCGACAGCAACGAGGTGCCGGACAAGCTGGACAAGGTCGTCTGGTTAGCAGGCTGCGTGGAGTCATTTTGAAACAGCGTAAACAGTCGGGGATCGCGGCTATGGCAGGTACGGGTTTGCCGTTCATAAATGTTTTGGGTGATACGGGCCTGAGGCGCATCCGTCTCCGATTGCCGGCAATAGGCAACCGAGCGAACGGCCATACCGCTGGAGTCGATCACAGCGAGTGCGGGTGTGCAACGATCCATGTTCGCCATCCCTCAGGTTTGGTTCGCCCGCGTGACACGTGGCAGGCACGAAGATTTGTGCATCCTTTATTCGCCGTTACATCGTCCACGTCAACTGTCAGAACTGTCAGGTAGAACCCGTAAAAACGCGGGAACATCATCTAGGAGTCAAAGTCCCGTAACTTCGCGGCGGCTTTTCATTCAGCACGGACGGCGACGTCAACATTTTTTCAAGGCCCGATTTCATGTCTCGCTTGTAGGCATTTCGCGTAATCTGAAATGCGGAGCTGACGCCAAAACTCAAGACGCCCGTTAGCGCGCCCTCACCCACCGCCTCGGGATTGGCTGTGGATTGCACTAACTGGTTGATCATTCGAGGCCCAGCGTCGAAGAAATCGCGAGCGGCCACATTACTGATTTCTTTTATTGTCGAGAACTCTGGCGCCCCGTCCTGAGCCTCTGCATAGGGCGCGTCTTCCGGAAAAAAACTGCGCGCAACACTCATGCTCATAGCGGCAGCACCTTTGGTGACCGCAGGGTAAAGCAGATTCTGGACCAGGTTTACCTCTGTTCCAACGGGAGCATAGAACACTTTATTTTCAAGAATCTTCGCGGCGCCTTTTGTGATGACTACCGCCGCTATCTCCGCCTTGATTCCCGCGCCTGGAGGCACGCCCGCCCAAGCGTTGTTCGGTACGTTGGGGGCCATTTGAGCGACACCTTCAAAACCGACATTACCGAACAACTTAGTAATCTGTGTGATGGCCGCCATATTCGCTCCCGGGCTCAAAATTTCCTCCAGCACAATTGGCGCAACTGTGAATAACCCGCCACCGACCGCTCCCGCCGTACGCTCGAGATACCGCCGCGGATTGCCGATTCCTTCAGATTGGTTTGCACTGACCCACGAAGCGCCTGCGATCGCTCCGTTGATGACTGCTGACCCCGCCCCGACAGCAACCAGCAAACCACTTGCCGGATTCCATTTTGTCAACGCTTGGGCAAGGAGTATCTTCATGCCGGATCCCACCAGTTTCGCGCCGAAGTCCACGGCCCCGGCCCATCCCGCCGCTTTCACCGTGTCCCATCGTGACAGTCCCTGCAAATCGACATACCTCACAGGATTACCCGCGACCATGCCGTACAGATTCAAACCATCCTCGATACCCACCGGATCTGCACTGGCCCAACGTTGTCGCCAGGGAATAAAGTAACGCCGACCAAAGTAATAAAGCCCCGTTGCGTCACGCTCCTGGCCTGAGTAACGAAAGGTTCTATAGCTGGCCTGTATTCTGTTCGCTCCCGCCCACCACGCCGTTGCGCCGTAAGGGTAATAGCTCTCCTGACTGATCAGCCCTCCGTCACCGTCCAGTTCCAGAGTGCTGGAACTCAAATGATCCAACAGGTTGTAGCGATGTTGATCCGGCGGATTGTCTGCGCTTCGTACCTGCTCCCAATGCAAAACCTGAACTCGGCAACGTCCAGCCTGGACACTGATTACGTGCAGCGTTTCTTTGGGGCTTGTGCGGATTTCCAGTCCAGGCAGATAACGCGTTTCATGAGTCAGGGTGCGCTTGGACGTCACTGTGCTACGGATCTTTCGTACGCGCTGCCCGGTACCGTCATAGACATAGATTTCGGCATCATTCGCGGCCTCCTCCCGGATGACCTGATCCACTCGACGCAATTGGTTTTGCGTCCCCCAAAACAACGTTTGCCCACGTTGCAATGCCTTGAGGTTGCCATTGCGGTCGTAGCCCTGACCGATAACCTCTTCAGTCGGTGGCAAATCATTTACAAAAGGCAGGCTGCGGTTATTAAGTGCGGCCACAGCGGTACGCTCGGTACGGCTACCGCTGTTGGCGTGGTGCAACAAAGTGTGCAAGTTGCCGCCCGCGTCGTAGTGGAAATCCTGTGTGTAGTTTTCCATTTGGTTCGCATCAGGCGGTGAAACAAACTGAGGGAGCTGAGGGCCACCGAGAGCACTGATTTTTTGTCGCCCGGTTGCGCTGATCAATTGACCCAAGGTGTCATACCCATAGGTGCTGGTAGCAGCGACGCGCTGGTTGCGAAAGTACTGAACGCCAAAGGCTGCATCGGTGATTCTGACGGGGTTACCAACAGGATCGTAGAGGTAACGAAGATCCTGCAAGGGCGTGGTATTCGCAGCGTGCGTCCTCAGCATGATCAAGCTGCCGTCCGCCGGTTCGTAACAACAGATGGTCACCAAAGCATTGGCGTTGGTCTGCTGTTCGATTTGACCGGCGGCGTTGTATTGAATATCGCGAAGCAGCGTAAGTGGATTGCCCGAGCCCGCCATTTTCAAGCAGGTTTCATACAACTCGCCGGCCTTCGTCTGACGCAGGATTTGCTCATTGCCCTTGGCATCCGTAAGGCAAATCGGCTCGCCGACAGCATTCAGCGCTGATTTCGAAGTGGCGCTTTGCGGTTCGAGCAAAAGATCCCGTGCGTTTTCTTCACTTGGCCAGTCAGGCCGTTCCGGTGAATTGAGAAAACGCCGCGACTGCTCAAGCACTGTTCCGGACACGCCAAATTCACGGAAATGCAACGTTCCAGCCTCGTCATCGTGACGAATCACCTTGCCGCAACAATTTCTGGCAGCAGATGCCGGACTGGCATCCGCGTAAGTGAACCAAGCGGTACGGCACTCTACCTCGGAATGAGCCTGATCAAAAATTTGCTCGGGTCGCAAAAAATCGTCGTAAACCAGACGCCTTTGGTGACCTTCCTGATCCCAGTGAAGGACGGCGTGTCCGGCTTCGGCAAGCAAATTCAGTCGGCAGCCGGCATCGTTATTGTCAGATAACAACGGGGTGCCCGAGAGGCTGTACAGCATGCGCTGACTAGCGACTTCAGAATGACGCCCCGCCATCAAGAAAAGGCGCGGATCACGTATTCGCGACACACGCCCGGCAGGGTCAAACATTTGATGGGTAATGCGCGGCTCGGCCGGATCCGTCGGAGCGCGCCGATGATAAGCGACCTTGCGCAGCAACCGACCGCAAGGGTCAATGGCGCTGAGCACTGGTGTCTCTCGATGCATGAAGCACGACCCCGACGTGGATATCGAGGTCGTTATTGAGCAATGGCGTCAGTCAAGTCAACTGTCAGAAATTACAGGTACGCCGCCAACCGCCCTGTTTTCAGGCCAATAGCTCCTGAATTTTCTCCTGCAAGACATCCAGATCAAACGGTTTTTCCAGAATCGGCGCCTTGCGCGTGATCGGGCTGCCGGTTTCGCGGATCTCCTGCGGGTAACCGCTGATAAAGATCACTTTTAGATCCGGTCGCAATTTGACGGCTGGTTCGGCGATCTGCACGCCGGAAATACCGCCAGGCAGACGGAAATCAGTGATCAGGACATCCAGATGCGGCTTGCTCGCCAGAATCTCGAACGCCTGCTCGCCGCTTTCCGCTTGCAACACGCGGTAACCCTGACCCGACAGGTAATCGGTCAGGACCATCAAGATAACCGGTTCGTCCTCGACGACGAGTACTACATCTTGTGCATCTACGCTCATGGGAAGCCTTTGTTCGGTCAATAGCTGCTGATACGACCGTGCGGTCAATCAGAGGTTGCGTCAGATTTGCCGTTTTCCTCGATCGGCAGACAAACGCGAAACAGGGCGCCCTCGTTGATTTCACTCTCGACGACGATGGAGCCGCCATGGGCGGCGACGATCTGCTCGGAAATGAACAGACCCAGCCCGAGCCCGGCGACTACCGTCTTGGCGGACACCCGTTCGAACTGTTGGAAAATTCGCTTCTGATTCTCGGCGCTGATGCCGATGCCATTGTCCTCGACCTCGATGCGCGCCTCATCGCCTTCGCGGTAAACACGCACCTTGACCGGGCTGCGACCGCCGTAGCGCAGGGCGTTGGTGATCAGGTTCGACACCACTTGCTCGATGCGGAACTCGTCCCAGTGACCTTCGACCGGCTCTGGCGCCGTGAACGATACTTCGGTTTCCGCCGCGTCAATCTGTTGCGCAAAGTTCTGCAACAGATTGCTGACTAACTGCACCAGATCGAAACGGTTCGGCCGGATCGACAGCTTGCCGGTGCGGATGCGCGAAACATCGAGCATGTCTTCGATCAAGCGGATCAGGCTTTTGATCTGCCGCTCGTCGCGATCGACCATGGCGTGCATCTTGTCGAGGGTGAACGCCGACGCGTTGTCCCGTGCCAGGTGCATCTTGCGCAGCTGCGTTTCGAGTATCAGGCCATTGAGCGGCGTACGCACTTCGTGGGCGACGATTGACATGAAGTCATCGCGCATCCGCACCGCCTGCTCCAGCTCCGACTGAGTGCTCTGCAACTGTTGCAACAGCGCTTCCTGCTCCCGACGGGCCTGCTCCAGCGCTTCGACCTGCTGTTTCATCGCCTTGCTCTGGCGGTACAGATCGACGAAAACGTTGACCTTGCTTTTCACCGCATGGATATCCAGCGGCTTGTGCAGGAAGTCGACCGCGCCGCTCTCGTAACCCTTGAACGCGTAGTTCAATTCACGACCGGCGGCGCTGACGAAGATAATCGGGATGTTCTTGGTTTTCTCGGTGCCGCGCATCAACTCGGCGAGTTCGAAGCCGTTCATCCCCGGCATCTGCACGTCGAGGATGGCCATGGCGAATTCGTGCTGCAGCAGCAACGACAAAGCTTCGTCCGCCGACAACGCTTTGTAGACGGTGCGGTCTTCGCGTTTGATCAAGGCTTCGAGCGCCAGCAGGTTTTCCGGCAGATCGTCGACGATCAGCAATTTGGCTTGAATATTACTCAGCATGCGATTCGTTCCAGCTCGACAAGCAGACGGCCGATGCCGTTAAGGGTTAGGACATGATCGGGCTGCTGAATGTTCAGCGCAGCCTGAGGCATGGTGGCGACTTGCGCCTCTTGCGGATCCTGGACAATGGTCAGGCCTCCGCGACGTTTGACTTGCGCCAGCCCGCGCGCACCGTCGTGATTGGCGCCGGTCAGCAATACAGCGGCCAGCTTTGAGCCGTAGGCATCAGCGGCGGACTCGAACAGGTAATCAATCGAAGGCCGCGAGTAATGCACACGATCCTCAAGGCTCAGCGACAGGCTGCGATCCTGCTCCACCGACAGGTGATAGCCCGGCGTGGCGAAATATACGGTACCGGCGGCAATGTCCTGCTTGTCGATCGCCTCGTGCACCGGCATGTCCAGACGCCGCGCGAAGACTTCGGCCAATTGGCTGCGACGCTCTTCGGGCAGGTGCAGCACAACGATAATCGGCAGCACAAACCCGCTGCGCAGTGGGCCGAGTACGCTCAGCAGCGCCTCAACGCCACCGGCGGAAGCACCGACCACAATCGCCTCGACGCGAGGTAAATCCACGGCCTCGTTCATGTTTTGCGGTAAATCCGTTCTTGTTTGACCAACGGCTCGAACTGATTGGCATAGCTGGAAAAATCCAGCGTCTCTTTACTGCCGAGCACCAGAAAACCACGATGGCACAGCGATTCATGGAACAGCCCGAAGGCGCGATCCTGCAACTTCTTGTTGAAATAGATCAGCACATTGCGGCAAGAAATCAGCTGGGTTTCGGAGAACACGCTGTCGGTCGCCAGGCTGTGGTCGGCAAACGTCACGTTCTCGCACAGCGTTTTGTCGAATATCGCGTAGCCATACGCGGCAGTGTAGTACTCGGCAAATGAACGCTGACCGCCGGCCTGCTGGTAGTTGGCGGTATAGGCACGGACGTTCTCCATCGAGAAAATGCCCTGCTTGGCCTTGTCCAGCGAGCGCGGATTGATGTCCGTGGCGTAAATGATCGTGCGATCGAGCAGGCCTTCTTCGCGCAGCAGTATCGCCATCGAATAGACCTCCTCACCCGTGCTGCAGCCGGCGATCCAGATTTTGATCGACGGATAGGTGCGCAGCAACGGCACCACTTCCTTGCGAATCGCGAGGAAGTGCGAAGGATCGCGAAACATTTCGCTGACCGGGATCGTCAGCAGTTGCAGCAACTGCATGAACGCGGTCGGGTCGTGCAGCACCTTTTCCTGCAACGCCGAAATGGTCGCGCACTCGAACTGGCTCAACGCGTGCTGCACCCGGCGCTTGATCGAAGCGCCAGAGTAATCGCGAAAATCGTAGCTGTACTTGAGGTAGATCGCCTCAATCAGCAAACGTAATTCGATTTCGCTGTTTCGTTCGGCTGGACTGCTGCCTTCCACTAAATACGTTCCATCTTCGGTAACCACACACGAATCAGCGAGAACAGGCGATCCAGGTCAATGGGCTTGGCCAGATAATCGTTGGAACCCGCTTGCAGGCAGCGCTCCTGATCGTCCTTCATGGCCTTGGCCGTCACCGCAATGATTGGCAGTTTGCGCCAGCGCGGATCCTTGCGGATTTCAATGGTGGCTTCGAAACCATCCATTTCCGGCATCATCACGTCCATCAACACCAGATCGATGTCCTCGACTTCATTCAGTTTTTCAATCGCTTCGCGGCCATTACGGCCGATCACCACGACTGCGCCTTTTGTTTCCAGAGCACTGGTCAGGGCGAAAATGTTACGCACATCGTCGTCCACCAGCAGGATCTTGCGGCCCTCGAAGACCTTGTCGCGGCTGCGCGCGGTCTTGAGCATCTTCTGCCGTTCATGGGACAACTGCGATTCGACTTTGTGCAAAAAGAGTGTGACCTCGTCGAGCAAACGCTCAGGCGAACGCGCACCCTTGATGATGATCGAGCGCGAATACTTGCGCAGATCGGCCTCTTCATCGCGGGTCAGGTTGCGCCCGGTGTAAACGATCACCGGCGGGAACGAGCAGATATCCTCAGTGGCCATGCGTTTGAGCAGATCGTTGCCAAGCATGTCTGGCAGCTTCAAGTCGATGATCATGCAGTCGTAAACCGTCTCGCGCAGCCGCTCCAGGGCGTCTTGAGCCAGACCGACGGCGGTGATTTCGATGTCCTCGTCGCCAATCAATCGCGCGATGCTTTCGCGCTGCAAATCGTCGTCTTCAACCAACAGCACGCGTTTGACCTTTTGCGTCAGCTTGGCTTCGAGACGCGCGAACACGTCTTTCAGCTCTTCGCGGGTGGTCGGTTTGACTGCATAGCCGATGGCGCCCATGTGCATCGCGGCTTCAACGCGGTCTTCGACCGAAATCACGTGCACCGGGATGTGGCGGGTTTCGGCGCGCTCTTTCAGACGCTGCAGGACAGTGAGACCCGAGTGATCGGGCAGGCGCATGTCGAGCAGGATGGCGTCCGGAATAAACTCTTTCGCCAGGTCATAGCCTTCATCCGCGCCGTGAGCAACCAGGCACTGATAGCCCAACTCGTGGGCCAAGTCATAAAGGATATGGGCGAAATTCGGCTCGTCTTCCACCACCAGAATGCAGCGTGTGGCGAATGGAGCTTTATCGCGGTCATCGGCGAAGCGCGGAATATGCACCGGGGCCAATGGCGAGACGATCGGCGCCAAAGGTACAGGCGCGGTCGGCGCTGGCGGCGTAAACGTTAAAGGTGCAGTCGAGATTTCGCCTGATTCACTGTACTGCAGCGGCAGCAACAGGGTGAACACACTGCCCTGCCCCGGCGTGCTGCTGACGCTGATCGAACCGCCCAGCAACGTTGCGAGATCGCGGGAAATCGACAGGCCCAACCCGGTGCCGCCGTACTTGCGGTTAGTGGTGCCGTCGGCCTGACGGAACGCTTCGAAAATGCTTTCCTGCTGATCCGCCGCGATGCCGATCCCCGAATCACGCACGATAAACGCGATCTGGTCATTCGGCTGGCCGGCAATGGTCAGGCTGACCGCGCCTTTCTCGGTGAACTTGACGGCGTTAGACAGCAGGTTTTTGATCACCTGTTCCAGACGCTGCCGGTCGGTGAACATCATGCCTGGCGTGCCCGGCTGCAAATCGACGGTGAAGGTCAGCTGTTTGTCTTTGGCCATCGGTTCGAACACGCCACGCAGGCCATCGGCCAGACGCGCAACACTGGTGTTCTCCGGGATCACTTCAAGCTTGCCGGCCTCGACCTTGGAAATGTCCAGAATGTCGTTGATCAGGTTGAGCAGATCGTTGCCAGCCGAATAGATCGACTCGGCGAACTTGACCTGTTCGGCGCTGAGATTGTCCTGCGGGTTTTCCGCCAGCAGCTTGGCCAGGATCAACGAACTGTTCAGCGGCGTGCGCAGCTCGTGGGACATGTTGGCAAGGAATTCGGATTTGTATTTGCTTGAACGCTGCAACTCTTCGGCGCGCTCTTCGAGCTGTACCTGCGCCTGATTGAGGGCGGTGTTCTTCTCATCCATGGCGTCGCGCTGCTCGGCCAGGGTCTGCGCCTGTTCGGCGAGCTGCTCGTTGGTTTGCTCTAGCTCGACTTGCTGGGTTTCCAGATGCGCCTGGGATTCCTTGAGAATTCGCGACTGCTCTTCCAGCTCTTCGTTGGCGGTTTTCAGCTCTTCCTGCTGCACCTGCAACTCTTCGTTGAGCTGCTGGGTCTCGGCCAGCACTTCCTGCAAACGCTGACGGTAACGCGCGGCCTCGATGGAGGTACCGATGTTGCCGGCGATCAACTCCAGCAATTCGATGTCGCGGTCATTGAGCGGGCGCAGGAAACCGAGTTCGATCACGCCATTGACCCGATCATCATCGCTGGTCGGCACCACCAGCACACTGTGCGGCAAACCCTCACCCAGCCCGGAGCTGACTTTGAAATAGTCGACCGGTACAGAATCCAGACGGATCAGACGCGACGTTTGTGCCACTTGGCCGACGATGCCTTCGCCGCTGTAAATCGATTGATCCTGTTCTTCCTGCTCGCGGGAGAAGCCGTAAGTGGCCACGCGTTTGAGCCCGCCGTGTTCTTCACGGACATAAAGAGCGGCTACGGCGGTACCAAGGTATTGCGCGCAAAACTGCAGAATGTTGCGGCCCAGCAGATTGAGCGTCAGTTGCCCCAGCACTTGCTCGGCCAGTTCGGTCTGACCGTTGCGCAGCCATGCCTGCTGCTCCAGACGTTCGGCACTGGCCTGTTGTGCGGCGAGATTGGCGCTGTAGTTTCCCGACAACGTCATCAGGTCACGACGGCCAATGTAGGCCAGCAAACCACTGATACCGGCGATAAACAGCAGGTACAGGCTGATGCTCCAGATCGTCGTACGGCGCACGTCCTCATTACGCGTAGTGCGCAGGACTTGCTCGGTTTCAATCACGTCTTCGAATTGCTTACGGATTTCGTCGGTCAGGCGCTTGCCCCGCCCAGCCTTCACCGCGCCCCGATAATCGCCGCTGGATCGCTGCAGATCGATCATCGATTGCGCGTAATTGGCCCATTCGGTCTGTAAGGCCTCCAGCCTGCGCAAACGATCGGTTTGCACCGGGTTGTCGATGGTCAGTTCGGTCAGGGTTTTCAGCGCTACGGCAATGCGCGGCTTGGCCGTCTCGTACGGATCAAGGAAATGCTCGTCACCGCTAAGCAGGAAGCCGCGCATGCCGGTTTCCAGGTCAACGGTGAGTTTCACCGCTTCGTTGGCGTTATTGATCACCCGGTCGGTGTGTTCCACCCACTGGATGACCGACAGCAAATAAGTGATCAGCGACACGAAAAACACGGCACTGAGCACACCGACGCCCAGCGGCAGACCGATGTTGCGGCTCAGAAGTTTGCGAAACCGTTGCTCATCAACCGAAGACGGAGTGGACATGGGGCAGCCTTGTCGAACTGTTGAAAACCCGAGAGTTTGCCCCAAAACCCCAGCATGGATCCATTTTTCTCATCGTTTTTGGCGCATTTTTCTACATTTGCCAGCGCTATCACAGCGACCAACCGGTATCCTTGCCGCTATTCTTTTTTGTATCCGTTCGGGAACTTGTGGCTATGCGCCACTTACTCATGCAAGAGCCCGGCATTTTTGATCGACCGGCGCCCCCGAATTCACCCCTTGAGAGCCTTTATTATGCCCGCCACCTCCGCCACCATCCTTGTCGTAGAAGACGACGACATCGTGCGTATGCTCATCGTCGATGTGTTGGAGGAACTGGAATTCAGTGTGCTCGAGGCGGACGGCAGCGAGCAGGCGCTGGAGAAACTCGGGGATAGCGGTCAGCACATTGATCTGATGATGACCGACGTTGGTTTGCCCGGCATGGACGGCAAGCAACTGGCCACTGAAGCGCGCAAACTGCGCCCTTCTCTGCCGATCCTGTTCGCCAGCGGCTACGCCGAAACCATCGAGGTTCCGGCGGACATGCACGTGATCGGCAAACCCTTCTCGATCGATCAACTGCGCGACAAGGTCAAGGCTGTCCTCAACCCGGGCAACTAAGACCCGGACTGGCTGTGGTTTAATTGCGCCCCGTTTTTGGCCACAGCCCGCCTCAAGGAAATACCCGCATGCACCAGCCCCACCCCACCAAAGTCCTGGTTATTGGCTACGTCTGGCCGGAACCTCGCTCTTCGGCTGCCAGTGGGCACGTCATGCAAATCCTTGAAACGTTTTTGCAGCAAGGTTGGGAGATCACGTTCAGCAGCCCTGCCGGCCCTGGCGAGCACAAGGCTGATCTGGCCGAACTGGGCATTCGCGAAGTGCCTATCGAGCTGAACAGCAGCACATTCGATACCTTTATTACTGAGCTCGCGCCGGATATCGTCCTGTTTGACCAGTTCATGATGGAAGAGCAGTTCGGCTGGCGTGTTGAAAAGCACTGCCCTGATGCCTTGCGCGTACTCGAGACCTCCGACCTGCAAAGCCTGCGGCATGCCCGTCATCAGCGTCTTAAAGATCGCCTGAAGGCCAGCGGCGACGAAAACGACTTCAGCGAACTGTTCGCGCCGGCGCTGCGCGAAGAGTTTGATCTGATGGCCAACACCGATCTGGCCAAACGGGAAATCGCCGCGCTGTATCGCTGCGACCTCAACCTGATGATCTCCGAAGTGGAAATCCAGTTGCTGCAAGACCAGTTCGGCTTGCCGGCAGATTTGCTGCACTGGTGTCCGCTGATGATCGATCCGCCGATTGCCACACCTCGGACTTTCGATGATCGCGAACACTTCCTGAGCATTGGCAACTTCCGTCACGCGCCCAACTGGGACGCGGTGCTCTGGATGAAGTCGACCGTCTGGCCCTTGATCCGCGCGCAATTGCCCAAGGCGCAACTACACCTTTATGGTGCCTACACGCCGCCGAAAGCCACGGCGCTGCACAATCCTGCGCAAGGCTTTCATGTGATGAACTGGGCAGAGGATGCGTTGCAAGTAATGTCCGAGGCCCGCGTATGCCTGGCGCCGCTGCGTTTCGGCGCCGGGATCAAGGGCAAACTGGTCGATGCAATGCTCTGTGGTACGCCAAGCGTAACCACGCCGATTGGAGCGGAAGCCATGCACGGCGATCATTCGTGGCCAGGGGCGGTCAGTGTTTCGGCGCAAGCACTGGCGGAGGAAGCGGTTCGGCTATACCGCGATGAGGCGCACTGGCAAAAGGCGCAATCGGCGGGATACTTATTATTAGCGGATCGTTATCAACACGCTGTTCACGGCCCGGCACTGATCAACAAATTACTGCATTGCACAACCAACTTATCGCAACTTAGAACCAACAACTTCACTGGCAGCATGTTGCGCCATCACTTGCACAAGAGCACTCAATACATGTCGCAGTGGATTGAAGCAAAGAACTCGAAATAGCCGCAATTCACACACTTCGCATTACTCCGATGCTTGGCGCAGCCTGCGCCAGGCCTTATAAAAACCCTGCACTTTTCGCACTAATGCAACCAGCGTTAATGTGCGACTTAAATAATCCACCGATGCAGGGACGCAAACACATGGACAATTACCCAAACAAAAACTGGATGACTGCAACACGAGAAGTTGATCGACTCACGCTTAGCGAGTTGACGCTACCCGGTACTCACAACGCCGGTTGTGACTGGCAAGCATCCTATGCACTGATACCGGGAAAACACTGGCTTGTCTGTCAGCACCAGTCTTTCGCCAGCCAGCTGAATCACGGTTCCCGGGCGCTGGATGTGCGCTTGTGTTACGACGCCGGGGCCAAGGAGGGATTTGATCGATTCCGCTTTCACCATAACGAGTACCTGTCGTCGCGCACGTTGAAAAATCTCGTCGTAGATGTCTGGGACTTTCTGTCCGTCAATCCTGACGAGTTTATTATTCTCGACTTCAAAAACTTCAAAAATGGCAAAGGCGCGTTTGACTTCTCGTTGTTCAACAGGCTGATCGTGCAAGCGTTGGAGCCACGCATGATTCCTGCCCGAAACAAACACCTCACGCTAGGCGATCTGAAGAGAATCAGCCCGCTCCAACGTGTGCTGGTCTGCGCTCCTCGATACAGCGAGCTCGACGCCAACCTGTTTCATGACGAGGTGCAAAGTAAATGGTCTGGGCTGTCCACCTCGAATGTCAGTGACCTACGCAGTTTTATCACTGACGTGATGAGTAATCCGCCTGGCAATTACAATAACTGGACACTTTCCGCCACCTGTTACAGCGGTACGGGCGGCCCTGTTGATATACACAAAGAACTGGATTTAATGTTTGACCCGCAGAAAAGTGACTGGGCGCGAAAGTGCAACATCATTAATGTCGACTTCATTGAAGAATCACAGATCGTTAACTTCTGCCGTGTCGTCAATCTGCTCAAGGGACGTTGAGTGCCATCCCGGTAATATTAAATCGCTATATTTGTGCAGATATTTCAAACACTGGCAAAAGTACTGACAGGCTCTAAGCTGGTTCATGAAATCCGGTAACCACCGGGAAACAGCGGATGTGCAACACCGTCACATCCGCATCATGAATGTATTGCGCCATGGAATGGTGTGATAAGAACGACAAGGATGGCTCATGAACAGCATTGCAACAGGCGCACTCGACAAAAACACCTGGATGGGCAACGTACTGGATATCGGGCGGCTGAGGTTGACCGATATCGTCTGGCCCGGCACACATAACAGCGGCATGGATCGCAAAGCCCCTGATTACGACAGCGTATCCGGCAACTGGACAACCTGCCAGAACGATTCCTTCGCCTGGCAATTGGCCAATGGCGCGAGAGCGTTTGACCTTCGCCTCGGCTACACCGCTCACTGGCAACAGCCGCAGTTCTACTGCCACCACAACGGCTATTCATCCGGTCGCACCCTCGATGAACTGATGACGGCGCTCACCACGTTCCTTGATCGGAACCGCGATGAATTCATCGTGCTCGATTTTCATGAGTTGGGCGACGCTGAAAAGCCGTTCGATTTCCAGCGCTTCAATGACCTGATCATGGCGCGCCTCGGCTCGCGCGCCATATCGCCCTCGGACAGCCTGCTAACCATTGACCAGTTGAAACGCAACAGCACGCAACGCCGCATCATCATGGCGGCACCCGCCAAACGTGAGCTGGACGAGGACTACTTCTGGTTCCGGATCAAACACAAATGGAGCGGCAAACGCTTCACCGATACCACGGATCTGCAAACCCACATCCGCACGTCGCTGGAAGGCGCACCCTACCCCCTGTCACTCTGGTCGCTATCGGCGACCAGCTATTCGGTGCTCGGCGGCCCGCAGCGCATCAAGAACCACATCAACGACTGGTTTGACACCACGCGAGACTGGGTCACCCGTTGCAGCATCATCAGCACTGATTTTTTCGAGGAGTCAGACATCGTCCGCCTGTGCTGGAGCGCCACCAGCATGAAAGCGGTTTACGGCGAGGCACTGCATTCCAGAATCCAGGCAAATCCATGACACGGGTAGTAGAACCCGGGCAGAAAGGGGCATGATTGGCGTGCGATAACAAAAAAAGCGCCCAGCCATGTCCCGAACAGCCCGAGTGACCGACCCCTCTTACGAGTTGATGGATGACCACAACGGGTTGTCCATCATTTACCGCCAGCACGGTTTCCCTTGCCCATTGGTGCGTTGGCATTTTCACAAGGAATACGAACTGCACCTGATTGTTGCCAGTTCCGGCAAGGTGTTCATTGGCGACTACATCGGTAACTTTTACCCGGAGACGCTTTTTCTCACCGGCCCGAATCTGCCGCACAACTGGATCAGCCAGGTCGCGGAGGATGAAGTCGTGGAGAAGCGCGACATGCTGGTCAACTTCACAGACGATCTGTTCGAAAGCGGCAATCAGATTTTCGCCGAGCTGAAAACTCTGGCGCCGTTGCTGGAGCGTGCGCAGTACGGCATCGAATTCCGCTGCAAACGCACCATTCGTCAAGCCATGACATTGATGCAACGAATCGCTGACACCAAAGGCATCACGCGGCTCGGGCATTTTTTCATTCTGATGGAGCTGCTGGCCGCCAGTGATGACTTTCAGTTGCTGTCCGGCGCGACGACCCCGCAACTGGCTGACGAGCACAACATTGATCGCACCAACCGCGCAGTCGATTACATCTTCACGCACTACGCCCGTGAGATAACGCTGGAAGAAGTCGCCGAGCATCTGGGCATGAAGCCGACCTACTTCAGCCGGGTGTTCAAGCAAGCCACGGGGCGCAATTTCATTGAGTTCGTCAATCGACTGCGCATCAGTAAATCGTGCGAGTTGCTGGCCGATGGCGATAAACCGGTGACGGAGGTGTGTTTCGAGTCGGGGTTCAACAATATCTCCAACTTCAATCGGCGTTTTCAGCAACTCAAAGGCATGACGCCGTCGCACTATCGCCGCCTGGCGGTACAGCGCCTGACCGAACAAAACCACGGCTGACACCAACATTCCCTTGTAGGAGTGAGCCTGTTCGCGATTGCGGATTGTCAGCAAAGATATAAGTGACTGACACACCGCTATCGCGAGCAGGCTCACTCCTACAGTTCCGGGTTAAACCTGTACACATCCGATCGCCCCGCACCGCTGAAAACCCCTTCCCTGCGTTTACCCCTTCAAACCCCAGTGCAAAAAAGTATCGATTCCAGTGCTAGGGATGATTTGTCAGCCCGGCCATTGAAGGCTGTAATCAGTGCACATTCTTCCTGCAGTCGGAAGACACAAAAACAATAACTGTCCTTCTGCCCCCGCCGGGCGCAGAAAAGGAGTGCACGATGCAACCCACTGCAAAAGCTCTGCTTGCCCTCACCTGCATGACCCTCAGCAGCGTCAGCCTTGGCGCCCAGACCCTGACCATCGCCACCGTCAACAACAGCGACATGATCCGCATGCAAAAACTCTCGAAGACCTTCGAGACCGAGCATCCGGACATCAAGCTCAATTGGGTGGTACTCGAAGAAAACGTCTTGCGTCAACGCCTGACCACCGACATCGCCACCCAGGGCGGCCAGTTCGACGTGCTGACCATCGGCATGTACGAAGCTGCACTCTGGGGCGCAAAAGGCTGGCTGGAGCCGATGAAAGATCTGCCGGCCAGTTACGCCCTCGACGACGTCTTCCCATCAGTGCGTGAAGGCCTGTCGGTCAAGGGTTCGCTGTACGCCCTGCCGTTCTACGCCGAAAGCTCGATCACCTACTACCGCACCGACCTGTTCAAGGACGCCGGGCTGACCATGCCGGAGCGGCCGACCTGGGAAGAGATCGCCGGCTTCGCGGAAAAACTCACCAACAAAGATAAAGAGCAATACGGCATCTGCCTGCGCGGCAAGGCCGGTTGGGGCGAGAACATGGCGCTGATCAGCACCGTCGCCAACGCTTACGGCGCGCGCTGGTTCGATGAGAAGTGGCAGCCGGAATTCAACGGCCCCGAATGGAAAAACGCCCTGAACTTCTACGTCGACACCATGAAGAAGTCCGGCCCGCCGGGCGCTACAAGTAATGGTTTCAACGAAAACCTCGCCCTGTTCAACAGCGGCAAGTGCGCGATCTGGGTTGATGCCAGCGTCGCCGGCTCGTTCGTGACCGACAAGACTCAAAGCAAAGTGGCTGATCACGTCGGCTTCACTTTCGCCCCGCATCAGGTGACCGACAAAGGCTCGGCGTGGCTGTATTCGTGGGCACTGGCGATTCCGACCAGTTCCAAAGCCAAAGACGCCGCGAAAGAATTCAGTGCCTGGGCGACGTCCAAAGAGTACGGCGAACTGGTCGCCAAGACCGATGGCATCGCCAACGTTCCACCGGGTACTCGCGCCTCGACCTACAGCGATGCGTACATGAACGCCGCGCCGTTCGCCAAGATCACGCTGGAATCGCTGAAGGCTGTCGATCCGAGCAAACCGACGCTGAAACCGGTGCCGTACATCGGCATTCAACTGGTGACCATTCCTGAGTTCCAGGCGGTGGGCACCCAGGTCGGCAAGCTGTTCTCGGCGGCGCTGATCGGCCAGACCACGGTGGATCAAGCCCTCGCTGCCGCGCAGCAATCCACTGAACGCGAGATGAAGCGCGCCGGTTATCCAAAGTAACCCGCACCGTTCGCTCCTGCCTTTTGTAGGAGTGAGCCTGCTCGCGATAGCGGTGTATCAGTCACCGACTGTGTTAGATGGAAAACCGCCATCGCGAGCAGGCTTACTCCTACATTAGATCTCCATAGGTCTGTATGACTCGGTTGTGATCGCCATGAATACTTCAACTGCCAAAGCCCACATCGACTTGTCCCAGCCGCAGCGCAACGTCCGCGTGCGCAATCCCGGCTGGTTTCTGGTCAGCCCTTCGGTGGCCCTGTTGCTGCTGTGGATGATCGTGCCGCTGGGCATGACCATTTACTTCTCGCTGATCCGCTACAACCTGCTCTACCCCGGCGAAAACGAATTCGTCGGGCTGGAGAATTTCACTTACTTCCTGACGGATTCGGGGTTCATGCCCGGTGCGACCAATACCTTGTTGCTGGTCGGCAGTGTGTTGCTGATCAGCGTGGTGCTCGGTGTGCTGATCAGTGCACTGCTCGAAGCGAGCGAATTTCTCGGTCGCGGCATCGTGCGCGTCATGCTCATTTCGCCGTTCTTCATCATGCCCACGGTCGGTGCGCTGATTTGGAAGAACCTGATTTTCCACCCGGTCTCGGGGATCCTCGCCTACATCTGGAAACTGTTCGGCGCGCAACCGGTGGACTGGCTCGCCCACTACCCGTTGCTGTCGATCATCATCATTGTCTCGTGGCAGTGGCTGCCCTTCGCGATCCTGATTCTGATGACCGCCATGCAGTCCCTTGACCAGGAACAAAAGGAAGCCGCGCGCCTCGACGGTGCCGGGCCGATCGCAATCTTCTGGCACCTCACGCTGCCGCATCTGGCACGACCGATTGCCGTGGTGGTGATGATCGAAACGATCTTCCTGCTGTCGGTGTTCGCCGAGATTTTCACCACCACCAACGGCGGCCCCGGCTATGCCTCGACCAACCTCGCTTACCTCATTTACAACCAGGCGCTGGTGCAGTTCGACGTCGGTATGGCCTCGGCGGGCGGCTTGATTGCCGTGGTCATCGCCAACATCGCCGCGATCATTCTGGTGCGGATGATCGGCAAAAACCTGACTGACAAAGCCTGAGGCCCGCCATGACTCTTCAACAATCCCGCCGGCTGCAAAGCCTGCTGCTCGGCACCCTGGCCTGGGCCATCGCGATCGTGATTTTCTTCCCGATCTTCTGGATGGTGATGACCAGTTTCAAAACCGAAATCGACGCGTTCGCCACGCCGCCGCAGTTCATCTTCACGCCGACGCTGGAGAATTACCTGCACATCAACGAACGCAGCGACTACTTCAGTTTCGCCTGGAACTCAGTGGTGATTTCCTTCAGCGCCACCGCGCTGTGCCTGTTGATTGCGGTGCCGGCGGCGTACTCGATGGCGTTCTACGAAACCCAGCGCACCAAAGGTACGTTGCTGTGGATGCTCTCGACAAAAATGCTGCCGCCGGTGGGCGTGCTGATGCCGATTTACCTGTTGGCCAAGACGTTCGGCCTGCTCGACACGCGCATCGCACTGATCGTGATCTACACGCTGATCAACCTGCCGATCGTGGTCTGGATGGTTTACACCTACTTCAAGGACATCCCCAAAGACATCCTCGAAGCCGCCCGTCTCGACGGCGCCACGTTATGGCAGGAAATGGTGCGTGTGCTGCTGCCGATCGCCAAGGGTGGCCTCGCCTCGACTGTGTTGCTGTCGCTGATTCTGTGCTGGAACGAGGCGTTTTGGTCGCTGAATCTGACCTCGTCGAAAGCCGCACCACTGACCGCGTTGATCGCCTCGTACTCGAGCCCCGAAGGCTTGTTCTGGGCCAAGTTGTCGGCGGTGTCGACGCTGGCCTGTGCGCCGATTCTGATCTTCGGCTGGATCAGCCAGAAACAACTGGTGCGCGGCCTCTCCTTCGGCGCCGTGAAATGAATCCCCCAAACCAACACATTCCCCCTGTAGGAGCGAGCTTGCTCGCGAAAGCGGTGTGTCATCCAACCATGATGGTGACTGACACGGCCCCTTCGCGAGCAAGCTCGCTCCCACAAAAGAGCTCGTCCAGCGCAATCGAATAACAACAACGCGGAGGCCCATCATCATGGCCAACCTGAAAATCAAGAATCTGCAAAAAGGCTTCGAAGGTTTTTCCATCATCAAAGGCATCGACCTTGAGGTGAACGACAAGGAATTCGTGGTCTTCGTCGGCCCGTCCGGTTGCGGCAAGTCCACCCTGCTGCGCCTGATCGCCGGGCTGGAAGAAGTCAGCGGCGGCACCATCGAACTCGATGGCCGCGACATCACCGAAGTCAGCCCGGCCAAGCGCGATCTGGCGATGGTGTTCCAGACCTACGCGCTGTACCCGCACATGACCGTGAAAAAGAACATGTCGTTCGCCCTAGATCTGGCCGGCGTACCGAAAGCCGAAGTCGAGAAGAAAGTCGGCGAAGCCGCGCGCATCCTCGAACTCGGGCCGATGCTTGAGCGCAAACCGAAACAGCTCTCCGGCGGCCAGCGTCAACGTGTCGCGATTGGCCGCGCTATCGTGCGCAACCCGAAAATCTTCCTCTTCGACGAACCGCTGTCCAACCTCGACGCCGCCCTGCGCGTGCAAATGCGCCTGGAGTTGCTGCGCCTGCACAAAGACCTGCAAGCGACGATGATTTACGTGACCCACGATCAGGTCGAAGCGATGACCATGGCCGACAAAGTCGTGGTACTCAATGGCGGCAAGATCGAGCAGGTCGGCTCGCCGTTGGATCTCTATCACCAACCGGCCAACCTGTTTGTCGCCGGGTTCCTCGGCACACCGAAAATGGGTTTCCTCAAAGGCAAGATTGCCCGTGTCGATGCGCAAAGCTGCGAAGTCTCGCTGGACGCCGGCACCCGCGTCACCTTGCCGTTCAACGCCGCCAACCTCAGCGTCGGCAGCGCCGTGACCCTCGGCATTCGCCCGGAACATCTGGAACTCGCACAACCGGGCGACTGCACCCTGCCAGTCACCGCCGACGTTAGCGAACGCTTGGGCAGCGACACCTTCTGCCACGTCACCACCAGCGCCGGCGAAGCCCTGACCATGCGCGTGCGCGGTGATCTGGCCAGCCGTTACGGCGAGCAACTGAGCCTGCACCTCGACGCCGCCCACTGCCATTTATTCGATGCCGAAGGCGTGGCGCTGACCCGTCCCCTGCGTGCCGCAGCCTGATTTTCAAGAGACTTGCCCAATGAAACTCAACCAACAGAATCTCCACGGCCTGGCGCGCGAAGTAAAACTGCCGGCCTACAACCTCAGCGACACCCGCCAGGGCATCGCCCACATTGGCGTCGGCGGCTTCCATCGCGCGCATCAGGCGTACTACACCGATGCGCTGATGAACACCGGCGAGGCCCTCGACTGGGCGATCTGCGGCGTCGGCTTGCGCGCTGAAGACCAGCGCGCCCGCGACGACCTAAAAGAGCAGAATTACCTGTTCACCCTGTTCGAACTGGGTGACAGCAACGACACCGAAGTGCGGGTGATCGGCTCGATCCGCGACATGTTGCTGGCCCAAGACAGTGCTCAGGCGCTGATCAACAAACTCGCCGATCCAGCGATTCGTATCGTCTCGTTGACCATCACCGAGGGCGGTTACTGCATCGACGACAGCAACGGCGAATTCATGGCACATCTGCCGCAGATTCAGCACGATCTGGCGAATCCGCAATCGCCGAAAACCGTGTTCGGTTTCCTCTGCGCGGCGCTGGCCAAACGCCGTGGGGCGGGCACTGCGGCGTTTACCGTGATGTCTTGCGATAACCTGCCGCACAACGGCGCCGTCACCCGCAAGGCACTGCTGGCCTTCGCTGCTTTACTCGACGCTAATCTGTGTGACTGGATCGATCAGAACGTCAGTTTCCCCAACGCCATGGTCGACCGCATCACGCCGATGACCAGCACCGCGCATCGCCTGCAACTGGCTGACAAACACGGGGTGGACGATGCCTGGCCGGTGGTTTGCGAACCGTTTGTGCAGTGGGTGCTGGAGGACAAATTCGTTAACGGTCGGCCCGCGTGGGAAAAGGTGGGCGTGCAGTTCACCGACGACGTTTCGCCGTACGAAGAGATGAAGATCAAACTGCTCAACGGCAGTCATCTGGCGCTGACGTATCTGGGGTTTTTGAAGGGTTATCGGTTTGTCCACGAGACCATGAACGACCCGCTGTTTGTGCGTTACATGCGCGCTTATATGGATCTGGACGTCACCCCGCAACTGGCGCCGGTGCCGGGCATTGATCTGAGTGAATACAAGGACACGCTGGTCGCGCGGTTTTCCAATCAGGCGATTGCCGATCAGCTTGAGCGAGTGTGTTCGGATGGCTCGTCGAAGTTTCCCAAGTTCACCATACCGACGATTAACCGGTTGATTGCCGATGGTCGCGAGACCAAACGTGCGGCGCTGGTGGTGGCGGCCTGGGCGTTGTACTTGAAGGGGGTCGATGAGAATGGGGATACCTATTCGATTCCTGATCCACGGGCGACGTTTTGTCAGGCGTTGGTGGCGGATGATGGGTTGATGACTGAGCGGTTGTTGGCGGTGGAGGAGATTTTTGGCACGGCGATACCGCGTTCGACGGCGTTTGTGGCGGCGTTTGAGTGGTGCTGTGAGAGTTTGCGGGAAGTGGGCGTGACGCGGACTTTGCAGCGGATTCTGGACTGAAAAGCCCCTCACCCTAACCCTCTCCCGGAGGGAGAGGGGACTGACCGAGTGGTTTGTAAAAGCTCCGTCGACCTGAAAGTCCGGAGTCGAACTCAAGCTTTGAACAGCTTTTGAGTGAGATATCCGGAGTCGACCCTGCATCTGAACAGCCCCCGATCGGCTCCCTTTCCCCCTCGCCCCCTTGGGGGAGAGGGCTGGGGTGAGGGGGTAAGTTCTTGATCTTCACCACACCCCGAGTGGTTCACACATGAAAACCCAAAACCTCTTCCTCGGCATCGACTGCGGCACCCAAGGCAGCAAAGCCATCATCCTCGACGCCGCCAACGGTCAAGTCCTCGGCCAGGGCGCCGCCAATCACACGATGATCAGTGGCGCCAACGGCCGCCGCGAGCAGCACACCGATCAATGGCTGGCAGCCTTCGCCCTCGCCACCCGCCGCGCACTCCTCGCGGCAAACGTCGATGGCCAGTCAATCCTCGGCATCGGCGTCTCCGGCCAACAACACGGTCTGGTACTGCTCGACGACCAAGGCCAGGTTCTGCGCCCGGCCAAACTCTGGTGCGACACCGAAACCAGCGCAGAAAACGATCGCTTGCTCAAGCATCTAGGCGATGAACAAGGTTCGCTGGAACGCCTCGGCGTGGTCATCGCGCCGGGCTACACCGTGTCTAAATTGCTGTGGACCAAAGAACAGCATCCCGACATGTTCGCCCGTATCGCACGCATCCTGCTGCCCCACGATTACCTCAACTTCTGGCTCACCGGCCGCGCGTGCAGCGAATACGGCGACGCGTCCGGTACCGGTTATTTCAACGTGCGCACCCGTCAGTGGGATTTGCAGTTGCTGCGCGACATCGACTCCAGCGGCCGCTTGCAAGCCGCGTTGCCCGAACTGATTGACGCCCACCAAGCCGTCGGCACCATCCTGCCGTCGATTGCTGAGCACTTGGGCATCAACCCCGCTGCATTGGTCGCAAGCGGCGGCGGCGACAACATGATGGGCGCCATCGGCACCGGCAATATTCAGCCCGGCGCGATCACCATGAGCCTCGGTTCATCCGGCACGGTGTACGCCTATTCCGACGTACCGAAAGTCTCCCCGGATGCCTCCGTCGCCACCTTCTGTTCCTCCAGCGGCGGCTGGTTGCCGCTGATCTGCACCATGAACCTGACCAACGCCACCGGCGCGATACGCGAGCTGTTCGACCTCGACCTCGAACGCTTCAACGACCTCGTCGCCCAAGCCCCGATTGGCGCCGACGGGGTGAGCATGCTGCCGTTCCTCAACGGCGAACGTGTCCCCGCCCTGCCCCACGCCACCGGCAGCCTGCACGGTTTGACCATGGACAACCTGACCCAGGCCAATCTGTGCCGCGCCGCCGTCGAAGGCACGACCTTCGGTTTGCGTTACGGGCTGGATTTGCTACGGCAGAATGGTTTACAAAGCCGCAGCATTTGCCTGATTGGCGGCGGCTCGAAAAGCGCGGTGTGGCGACAGATCGTCGCCGACATCATGAACACCCCGGTGATCTGCACCGAACACAGCGAAGCCGCTGCCCTTGGCGCAGCGATTCAGGCGGCGTGGTGCAAATCCTGGTCGAACGGCCACGAAGAAACGTTGGCCGATCTGTGTCAGCGTTGCGTCAAACTCGATCCGAGCAGTGAAACCCTGCCGATCGCCGCCAACGTCGCGGCGTTTCAGCAGGTCTATGAACGCTATCAACAGCATGTCGCAACCCTATAAAGAGCAAACAATTATGTATTTGGTGTGTGGCGAAGCCCTGTTTGATTTCTTCAGCGAAGACGATGCCAGCGGTCTGGCTTCGAAAGTGAATTTCAAGGCGATTGCCGGCGGCTCGCCGTTCAACGTCGCCGTGGGTTTGCGCCGTTTGGGCGTGGACTCGGCGCTGTTCGGCGGTCTGTCCACCGACTACCTTGGCCGCCGTTTGCAGCAAGTGTTGCAGGACGAAGGCGTGCGCCCGGATTACCTGGTGGATTTCGCCGCGCCGACCACCCTGGCGATGGTCGCCGTCGGTGCCAACGGTTCGCCGCATTACAGCTTCCGTGGCGAAGGTTGCGCGGATCGGCAACTGAGCCTCGCGCATCTGCCGACGCTGGGCCCGGAAGTGCGCGGCCTGCACATCGGCTCGTTCTCCTTAGTGGTGCAGCCGATTGGCGACACCCTATTGGCACTCGTCCAGCGTGAAAGCGGTAAACGCCTGATCAGCCTCGACCCGAACGTGCGTCTCAACCCGGAACCGAACATCGAGTTGTGGCGCGAGCGCATTGCGACGCTGGTGCAACTGGCCGATCTGATCAAAGTCAGCGACGAAGATTTGAGCCTGCTGTACCCCGAGCAGGATCCACAGCGGGTGATCGAAAGCTGGCTGGAGCACCGCTGCCAAATTGTCTTCCTCACCCGTGGCGGTGAAGGCGCAACGGTGTTCAGTCGCGCGCATGGCGCGTGGTCAGTACCAGCGTGTTCGGTGAAAATCGCCGACACCGTTGGCGCTGGCGACACTTTCCAGGCCGCGCTGATTACCTGGCTGACTGAGCACGGTCTGGACTCGGTAGAAGGCGTGCAGCAACTGACGCGCGAGCAGATCGCCGCGATGCTGAAATTCGCCGTGCAAGCCGCCGCGCTGACGTGCAGCAAAACCGGCCCAGACTTGCCTTATCGTCATCAACTGTCCTGAACGCGTAGACTGTCGCCTTTTTTGCGCATGACGGGATAACGGCTTTTGAATTACGGAAAGACGCTTGGACTACTGACACTCGCAGGGTTATTGACCGGTTGCGGCACTTCACCGCCGCGTTCGCCGGAAAATCTCTGCGATATCTTTCGTGAAAAAAGCGACTGGTACGACGCGGCGCAAGTCACGCAAAAACGCTGGGGGGTGCCGATTCAGGTGCCCTTCGCGATCATGTACCAAGAGTCCGGCTACCGTTACGACGCCAAAACCCCGCGCAAATATCTGCTTTGGGTGATTCCGTGGGGCCGCGTAACCACCGCCTCGGGTTATGCGCAGGCGAAAGATGAAGTCTGGTCGGACTACCAGAAAAGCACCGGCCGCAACTGGGCCGATCGTGAAGACTTCGACGACGCCATCGACTTCATCGGCTGGTACATGGACAAGACCACCACGATCAATGGCGTCTACAAGTACGACGCTTACAACCAGTACCTCAACTACCACGAGGGCTGGGGTGGTTTCCGCAACAAGACTTATGCGAGTAAAGCCTGGCTGTTGCCGACGGCGCGCAAGGTGCAGGCCCGCTCGAATATGTATGCCCAGCAATATGCCGGGTGTAAGGAAGAGCTGAATCGCGGGTTCTGGAGCCGGTTCTGGCATTGGCTCTGAATCCCCCTGTAGGAGCTGCCGAAGGCTGCGATCTTTTGATCTTTAAAAAAGCAAGATCAAAAGATCGCAGCCTTCGGCAGCTCCTACACGGTACGCGGTGAACACCTATTTTTTTACCTGTAGGAGTGAGCCTGCTCGCGATAACGCCCGATCAGGCACTACAAATCCCAGCCCTACAACACCGAAAAGCTATAACTCACAATCACCCGAGTCTCATCCACATCCCGCGCAAACTGTTCGTAATTCGTGCGATACGTCGCATTCCTCAACCGCACGCTGACATCCTTGAACGTCCCTTCCTGAATCACATACTTCAACTCGCTATCGCGTTCCCACTCTTTGCCTTCCTGATCACTGCCCAGCACTTTGATGTGATCACCGTTGACGTAACGGGTCAGGAAGCTCAAACCATTAATGCCAATCGCCTTGAAGTCATAGTCATAACGCAACTGCCACGAACGCTCCTGCGCTGCGGCAAAATCGTTGACCTGCACATAGTTGACCAGATAAGGATTACTGCCATCGAGGTACGGCATCGAATTGTCGCCGTTCATACGCTGCCAACCCGCGCTGAACGTATGACCGCTGTGCGCGAAAGACAGCAAACCGCTCAATGCACGGTTATCGATGGAACCGGCCTTCGCATCGCCGCTGTCAGCACTCTTGAGCAAGCGCAGATCAGCCTTTAATACACCGCCCGCCAACGGGTGATTGGCCAACAACCCGACAAAGTGCTGACGGTAGATGTCTTCCAGTTCCGCGTAGTGATATTGGCCGGTCAGACGATCATTGATCTTGTAATCGAAGCCGTACATGTCGAAATGATCGGCCGTGGTGTTACATGCGTAACGCTTGTTCTTGCAGTGCACGCGGATGTCTTGCGAATCGGTGGAATCGCGGGCGGTGTACTTGTCCAAACGCGCCGCCATAAAGGTCAGATCCTTCACCTCTTTCGAGGTCAACATCGCGCCGTTGAACATCGTCGGCAGCAATCGCCCGTCGTTGTACTTGAGCAGCGGCAGATCCGGCCGCAACGCGCCGTACTTCAACACCGAATCAGAAACGCGCACTTTGGCGGTCAGGCCCATCTTCGCGTATTGATCTTTCGAACCGCGCGGATCCTGACCGCTCGATGGCAGCAAACCACTGTTGCTGCTGTCAGCACTGGAATCGAGTTTGAAACCGAGCATGCCCAGCGCATCAATACCAAAGCCCACCGTACCCTCGGTGTAACCCGATTGCAGATCGAGAATAAAACCCTGAGCCGACTCTTCACGCTTCGACGCGCCCTGCTCGGTGGAAGTGTGCCCATCACGGAAGTCGCGGTTGAAGTACACCGTGCGCGATTCGATTTTCGCCGTGGTGTCTTCGAGAAAACCGCTGGCCTGAACCGGCGCGGTAAAACCGGCGCACAGCACAAAGGCTCCGAAGCCAAACGACTGGCGCGGGGTGATGAGGGGAAATGGGGGACGCATGAAAAACTCCAACACTGCAGCGTTTGCGCAAGCGCGCAATAAGCCAGAAATAGCTCCCGATCCGAGTCAGAAAATTGAGCCGGACAGAAGTGGAAACACAGGGGTGAACGACAATGATGGCAGATGGCTTTGACGCGCCAAAGACGACTTTAGTCTGAATCTGACCCACGATTTCCTGTGCGCCCGGTCGGATAGATGCCCTCGCCGCACGCGCTTTTCAGTGCAGCGAAGCGCCCGGTTTTATTGAGCGAAAGTCCCCAACTAAGGGTTTCCCCCATACCGACAAGGGCCAACGTCTACGGCATTTGCGCCTTGAACGAGGCGGTTGAATGCTGCACCATCCGGGCTCTGCTTATTCAAGGACGGAATTCAAGGCATGTTGGACGCCAACGCAACCCACATTACCCTCACGCTCGAAGGCGCCTCCGCTGACCTGCAAGTGCTCAGCTTTACCGGTCGCGAAGCCCTCAATCAGCCCTTCCGTTTTGACCTCGAACTGGTCAGCGCCCGCCCTGACCTGAAACTCGAAGAGCTGCTGCACAAACCCGGCGTTCTGACCTTCGGCGCCACCGGCGAAGGCATCATCCACGGCCTGGTCTATCGCATCGAGCAAGGCGATTCCGGCAAGACGCTGACCCGCTACAGCATCAGCCTGGTGCCGCAACTCGCCTACCTGCGCCACAACCACGATCAGCAAATCTTTCAGAACCTGACCGTGCCGAAAATCATCGGTCAGGTGCTCGAAGCACGCGGCATTCTTGCCAACGCTTATAGCTTCCAGCTCGGCGCCGAATACCCGCAACGCGAATACTGCGTGCAGTACGACGAGTCCGACCTGCACTTCATCCAGCGTCTGTGCGAGGAAGAAGGCATCCACTTCCACTTCCAGCACAGCAGCAGTGGCCACAAACTGGTGTTTGGCGACGATCAGACCGTATTCCGCAAACTCAAAGCCGTCAGCTACCAGCAAGACTCCGGCATGGCCGCGGAAAAACCAGTGATCAAGCGCTTCAACCTGCGCCTGGAAACCCGCACCACCCGCGTCAGCCGCCGCGACTACGACTTCGAGAAACCGAAAATCCTCCCCGAAGCCGCGAACAAAACCGAGTTCAGCCCGGATCTCGAAGACTACGATTACCCCGGCCGCTTCACCACCCGCGAGCGCGGCAAATTCCTCACCACCCGCGCCCTCGAACGCCATCGCAGCGACTACAAACTCGCCGACGGCAAAGGTGACGAGCCGACCCTCACCAGCGGCCATTTCCTGACCCTCGCCGAACACCCGCGCGCCGAATGGAACGATCTGTGGCTGCTGCTGGAAGTCTTCCACGAAGGCAAACAACCGCAAGTGCTCGGCGAAAACGTCACCAGCGACGTCACCGACAACAAAAGCGATTTCCACCAGGGCTACCGCAACAGCTTCCTCGCGACCCCGTGGGACGCGCACTACCGCCCTGCCCTCGAACACCCGAAACCGAAAGTCCTCGGCAGCCAGACCGCCGTCGTCACCGGCCCCAAAGGTGAAGAAATCCACTGCGACCAGTACGGCCGCATCAAAGTGCAATTCCACTGGGATCGCGAAGGCCAGTCCGACGACAACACCTCCTGCTGGATGCGCGTCGCCAGCGGCTGGGCCGGCGCAGCCTACGGCGGCATCGCCATCCCGCGCATCGGCATGGAAGTCCTCGTCACCTTCCTCGAAGGCGACCCCGACCAGCCACTGATCACCGGCTGCCTGTACCACAAGGAAAACGTCGTCCCCTACGACCTGCCGGCGAACAAAACCCGCAGCACCTTCAAAACCCTCAGCTCCCCGGGCGGCAAGGGCTACAACGAATTCCGCATCGAAGACAAAAAAGGTGCCGAACAGATCTACCTGCACGCCCAGCGCGACTGGGACGAAAACATCGAACACGACCAGAAAATCCGCGTCGGCAACGAACGCCACGACATCGTCGAAGCCAACACCTACAGCGAATTCAAAGTCGAAGAACACCGCATCACCCACCTCGACCGCAAAAGCGAAATGCGCGCAAACGACCACCTGACGGTTGCGGTGACACAGCACGTCAAGGTTGGCACAGCGCAGTTCGTTGAGGCCGGGACGGAGATTCACTACAACGCTGGCGAAAAGGTTGTGATGGAAGGCGGCATGGAACTCACGGCCAAGGCTGGCGGGAGTTTTGTGAAGGTGGATGCCGGGGGTGTGACCATCAGCGGGGCCGAGGTGAAGGTGAACTCTGGCGGTGGGCCGGGTGCGGGTACGCCGGCGGCGCCGTTGTTGCCGGGGCCGATGAAAGTGGCGGATGCGGATAAGGCGGGGAAAGTCCTCGTACCGCTGCCGAAACGTTTGAGCGAGTCCGGTATCACACCGTTGTGCGGCAAACAAAACAACGGCGCTTGCAGCCGTAAGGATTGCACATGCATGTAAAAGCGCTGAGTGCCCTCCTCGAAGCCCCGCGCCATTCGTTCGAGCAATTGCCACGTGAAAGCTCCGGCCAGAGCCTGTGCTTCATCATCGACCGCGCCCGTCAACCTGAGGCCATGAGCCGCCTCTACCGCATCGGCGAACCGATGAACTCGCAAGGCCTGTTCATCGGCACCGACTTCGCTGAAATGGCCGCTGACGGCCCGCTGTGGCTGACCGCACCATGGGGCAGCCGCCTCGCCCATGAAGCGGCAAAACTCTGCGAAGAAAACTACGCCGGCATCGCGCTCACCACCGCCGCCCCGGCCAAAGCACTGGCCCACGCCCGCTGGCTGCTGCGCGCCAATGACGGCTCCGGCGGCCAAAGCCTGCTGAGCTACCACAAACCGAGCCTGTGGGCCGCGCTGGCTTACACCGCCGTGGAAAACTCACAGCAACTGTTCGGCCCGTGGCAACACGTCTACACCCCAGCGCCAGTCCACTTCGGCCGTAACCGTGGTCACTGGCTGAGCTGGCGCTCCGTCTCGGAACTCGAATGGCTCGGCGACGTCTCAGCGTTCAACCTGCCATCGGACGCGCCGAAGGTTCAGGAACATTTGGGTTGGATCTACTGGACGGACGCGCAATACGCCGCCTATGGCGAACCGACCGATGAAGAACTGCCCAACCTCGTGGCAAACCTCAACGTGCTGGTGGCCCACAACATTTACGAAGGTCGTCATTTACTGAAACTGGGGCCGATCACTAACGGCCCGCTGCTCGAAACGCAGCCTCAGGCAATGGCTATCCTGCAATCCAGGGAAGAGTCGTTCATCAAGGTTCAGCAGCTGCAGCAGCTGGCTAGTAGCGCCGCTTGATGACCCCCGTCCGCGTAAAGAATGAATGGAATCGAAATGGAACAGAACACCAGCGCAGCACCTAAAACCGAGTCGTCTCCTACCGCGCCAGTAGCCGATGAGGTCTGTGCGAAACCTGCTCGGGATATCGGCGAACAACCTGTAGCACCGGAAGATTCACCGGGCGATCACGACAAAGTGAAGACGCCGTGCTCTACGACTTACGGCGGTGCGATTTACGACACTGAGAATGAGTCATTCTGGTTGCTTCCAGAACGTACCAACTCGGCGCTGAAAGAAGCTTCCAGCGATCTGGAACAACAGGTCAGTTCAAGCAAAACGCCCGAAGAACGTAAAAAAGGCCTCTACAGCAGCGGTCTTCTCGAATACTTCCTCGAGCCCAAGCTGGCTAACTTTCTCGAAGGTGAGCAACACGCACGACTACTCGAAATTGAAGCGCAGCACCCAAACATCAGCAATCTGGACGCAGCCCTGCGTGATGCTCAAGAAAGCAGAAAGGCCGCAGCTCCGTCCGAACAAGTACCTGAAAAGCCTCTGACACGTCTCGAACAGGATCAGATCAAAAAGACTGCCTGGATGGCCGCGCAAGAGGACGCGACCCGAGTACGTGGTGCCAGAAGTGAATGGGAAAAACTCAATCGCATTGCGGTCGCGGCAGCCAAAGAAAAGGGTTACGCCTACGAAAGCGGTAATCTCTATGCGCCCAAAGCCATCGCTGCTCGCGAAGGCGTTCAAAAATACTTGAAAGCGCGAGAAGCACTCCTCAAAGAGAAGGATCTGGCCACTTTAACTTCGGCCGAAATAGCCCCTCTACTGGCTGCAGATAAAAAGCGAATAGACGACATCGCAACATGCGGTGCCAATAACCAGCTTCCTCTTTGTACGTTCGTGCGTGACCAGGAAATCAAGCGCAAGGAAAGAAAAGCGACCTACACCGCTTATCTCGACGCCATTATCGATGTCGCTCAGTTTGGCATCGCCGTACCCGAATTCGCGTTGATTCCCGAAGCGGGCGGTTCGGTCGAAGGCGGCATCGACTTGTTCAAGCAATACCTGGCACTCGAGAAAGAGCAAAAGGAAGTCAACGAGCGCCTCAGTGCCAAATACAAAAGCTGGATCGAAGCCAGCGGACGGCAAGCCAAGGCGCCCGCCAATCTTGTAACCGTCGAACGTGCAGCATGGGATCGCTTACAAGCGTCCAAAGAGAACATGCGGCTGAAGGCAGAACAGAACATGGAAACGGCGCCTGTGCGTCGCCACCTGTTGTGGGAGCCGGAACAATTTCAGGCGAGACCAGAAGAACGCCTGATCAAAAATGGTTTCCCACTCGCCGAAATGAGCATGTCGGACAGCCTGAAAAAGCCCCTGACCTACCTCAGCATGTATTCGCTGCCGAGGATCAAGCAAACGGTCAAAGACGACTGGAAGAAAGTGGGGGCAAAGGTCAAAGACCTCACCAAGCGACCCGGTAACAGCGATGGTAAAGCCGCAACGGATAGTGAACTCAGCCTGTTCGGGCAATGGCTGACCCAAGAAGGCGCCGTGCGGATCAAGGATCAGGAAAGCGACTGGTTCACCGCCGAAGGCTGGTTCGAGATCGAAAAATTCAACGCATACCTTGAAAGCAAAAATTACAAGGTCACTTCGCTTGAAAGCGCAGGTACTCGCAAGGAATGGGGTGATCGACTGCAGCAAGTTTTGTTTAAAGACAATGTGCGCAAAACATTCCGGATTTTTGACATTACTCCGCAAGCGCAGTTAGTACGCTGCCTGATGCCCTCCTCCACCGAAACGATGCATTCCAGCACAAAGGTAGAAGGCCCGGATTGGACATTGGCTGAAGGTTTCCAAGCCTCCGCAAAAGCGACGTTCGCCGTTGACCTCGCGAGAGGTGAAGTTGAGCTGTTCAAGGTTGATTTGCCTGAACGAAGCAAAGCGAAAGAAATAAAGCTTACCTATCTAGATCATAGCCATATCAAACAGACTATGAACTTAGGGAGATTCTCTTTATATATTGGGGCAAAAGCATGGGGATATGCAGGCGCCTCGTTGCTCCTTTCCTCAGAGATAGCACTTGACGCTAGTAATGCAGGATTCCATTTGGCACCTCCAGAACCGGTTGTCCGCACTGGAGACAAAAGGGATTTCGCTCATACAAAAACTACCTCCCCAATAAAACAAGTACCCAGCAAACTACAAGTTCAGAATGGAGGGAAGGCCTCATTCAACCTTTTCGCAGGATTACAGTCAGGAATAATGATTACAGGGGCATTGAACTGGGCCCCACCAACAGAGGTTGCGCTATTACAACGAGCGCCAATTAGCAGCGCCAAAGATTCGATAAAGACAAATGAATGGTTTAGTCTTGCAAGACTAAGCGCCGAGTTCAATGTCGCGGCTGGGCTAGGGATGAGCGCAGAAGCAGGAATCTCTCTAAACAACGGATCGTTAATTTTAGTTTTGAAGGCGTCACTAATTGCTGGACCTGGAGTGGGAGGATCGTTCAAATTTGAAGTTGGGTACAGCGCCGTAACAGAATTGATAAATCTTTTCCGTCGAGAACTTTACAAAAACAAGCAGAACCCTTTTATCAGCGTAGATGAAGACGCCTACAAATTAATGTCGAATCTAAACACGATTGCATTGTGCGGATTCGATGTCGCCATGATTTATCTCATGGGTATCGACACGATCATGTCTATATATGAATCTCTGACAGCATCGGGAAAAGGTGGCCCAATCGCAGACACAATAGTCAACTATGAGATCCAAGCGGAAATTGAAAAATGGTGCGTTGACGCCATCCCAAACGCCTTAGGCCCATTATTGATGACACTTATCACACCGCCGAAGCCTTTCACAGTCGAACGCACAGGCTCCTCAGGAAACAGCGTTAAAACTGAGCAAACATACGACCAGTCTCAAGCACACCTATTACAGCAGCAAGCAATCGAAAAAATACTTGGATGGATTGTTTCGAACAGTCAGAAAAAAGGCACTATCGAAAAAGCTCAACGCCAATTCGAAGAAGCATGTATGTGCATGAACCAATTCGGAGTCAAAGCGCAAGATAGTGGGCCAGAATACTGCAAGAATAGACTTCTTTTGGACAATTTTATGACCGAGAGTGTTTTGGGTTTGTTTTCCGAGCAGAGTAACAGCATGCGTTCGCGCTACGCCAAACAAGTAAAAATTTTAGGGGGAGCCATGGATAACTTCTGCCAGCGCAGCCAATATTTCGGACGAACTTACGTTCCTGGCGGAACTGTCAAATTTATCGGCCAAGAAATCTGAATGAGACTTACAGAATGATGAGCTTAACGCGCTGCAGCATTACGTTAATAATGTTGTTATTTTCCACACAGATATTTGCCCAATTATCAACAACAGAGCTGAGCAACAAAAGTAAAGGCATAGAACTCTTTAATCAGTTTAAGACGGTTTCCGCAATCCCTTTCCTGAGTACTGCGGCAAAAGCAGGTGACAGCGAAGCTCAATACTATTTAGCAGAATCCATAAGAAAAAATAATCGCTACATGACACAGGAGGCCCAGAGTTGGTATGAAGCATCGGCCGAGCAAGGTGACCTCTATGCAATGATCCAGTTGGGCCGGAGCAACGCTGATATTTGCACCGCTATGCAAAACTGCCCACAAATAAAGAAGCAGCCGATCGAATGGCTTAATCAAGCCCAAACGATTGCAAGGCAAAGAGCAGAGCAAGGCAACGCAGAAGCAATGTATATAATGTACGAGGCCTCAACTGAAGATGGATGGTTGGAAAAATCTGCGAACGCTGGATATTCTATCGCACAGTACTGGATGGGTATCCGCGAGCGCCAGGGCGAGGGATCTTTTATAATGCCATGGAAAAGATCCGAATCAATCGAGAAGTGGTTTAAAGCATCGTCTGAGGGTGGCAATCCAAAAGCCATGATGGCATACCTTGAAATCCTGTATAAAAATGGCGATATGAATGCCGTTCGACATTGGATTGAAGAGGCCGCTAAAACCGGCGACCAAGACGCCATAAGTTCTTACGGCGCATACTTATCTCATACACCAGACAAAATCGGTCTACCACTGGATCTAGTTAAAGGATACGGTCTTTTGTTACTACTCAAAGAACTTGATGGTGGCGGTAATGTTCAAGCGTATCTAGAAGACAAATTGCCTGAAGTTTCTCAAAAAATGACTCCACAGCAAATTACAGACGCCAAATTATTCGCCACACAGTGGAAAGGTACTCACCCACCCCTATCTTTTTTTCCCGAAAAGCTTAGCCGTTGATTTATATGAAATACGTTTGCCCAGGCTTTCTAGTAGTTTTATCTGCCCCCAACGTACTGGCGCTGACTGACTCAGAGCTTGCAATAAAATCTCGCGGGATAATTTTATACAATCAATACAAAGCCTCTACCGCAATCCCTTCATTAATAACTGCCGCGAAGGCAGGCGACCATGAGGCTCAGTATTATTTGGCCGAGGCTCTTAGAAAGAAAAACCATTACATGAACGCGGAAGCCAGAAAATGGTACGAAGCATCAGCAGACCAGAATGATCTCTATGCAATGACAAAAATGACTCCCGAACAAATTGAAGCTGCCAAAAAGTTCGCTCAGGAGTGGGCATCTTCACACCCTCCTCTCTCTTTCTTTCCCGACAAACTTAGCCGCTGAGCACTATGAGACTTCTCATCGCAGGATTTTTGCTAGTCATTTCAGCCCCAAACGTACTGGCGCTGACCGCCTCAGAGCTTGCGATGAAGTCTCGCGGCATAATTCTTTACAATCAATACAAAGCCATTACCGCTCAACCCCTGTTAATGGTTGCAGCACAAGCAGGCGACCATGAAGCACAGTATTATCTCGCCGAATCTTTACGCTCAAAATATGGCTACATGAATCCTGAAGCGGAGAAGTGGTATGAGGCGGCAGCAGCGCAAGGTGATCTGTATGCGATGATTCAGCTTGGACGAGACAAACCCGATCTGTGTAAATTCGTTAACGACTGTCCACCCAGAGCTAAAACGCCTGCCGAATGGTTAAAACAGGCCTTAAGCATCGCTCAGCCGCAGGCAACCGATGGCGACGCGGAGGCGATGTACATCATGTATGAACTGACGCTAGATACAGCATGGCTGGAAAAATCAGCAGCAAAAAATCATTCTTTATCACAATATCTTTTGGCTACAAGCTACAAGCAAGGAAATGGTTTTTTCTTACCTTGGAAACGTTCGGAGGTTGTAGAAAATCTGTTCGAGGCCTCCGCGAAAGGTGGGAATCCACAGGCCATGATGGAAATTGGAGCTATCCGATATGAAAAAGGTGACCTTGAAGGATTTCGTTATTGGAACGAGCAGGCTGCCCTGGCTGGTTATGCAACGGCCGTTTATGGTCATGGTTCAGATCTTGCCCACGAACCGGACACCTATGGTTTCACCTACGACATCGTTAAAGGCTATGCTCTTATTTATTCACTGAAGGAGTTGGACGGTGGTGGTGGCATACAGTCAATAGTTGATAGCAAGCTGCCAAGAATTGAAGCCAAAATGACTCCGCAGCAAATATATGTAGCAAAAGAGTTTTCTGCCCAATGGAAAGCTAGTCACCCACCCTTGAGCTTTTTTCCAGACAAGCTAAGCCGCTAGGTGAAAGAGGCTCTTTAGCCGGCAGCAGTGAATCAGCCTACATTTATCAGCCATTCACTCCTGCCAAATTCCCTACCCCATCAAACCGGTGCCTTCCAGCTCACCATCTGTTGCTGCGCGACCTGCAGCAAATCATTGCCATCCTGTGCCAGCAGATACAGTGCATGGGTAATGTGCGGAATGTCTTCCACGTCGGCTTGCTTGAAGCACAGACAGTGCAATGTTTCGAGCAGGTCGCTGCACGCGCGGATGCGCTGGACAGCGGCTTCAGGATGTCTTTAGGGTTGGCTTCGGTGTCGATGAGCAGCGTCGGGCTTTCAGTGACGTTGCTGTTTAAGGGGTGGTAGCGGTTTGGAAGCGGATTCAATTTTGGCATTTTGATTACTCAACTGTTTCGTAGGTAACCGCCAAAACCGTGACCAAACGGTGGGAGGCGGCCGTGTGCAGGCTTGGTCAACCGAGAACAGTTCAAACTCAGCTCGCCCGAAGGCGTCCTGCACACAGCCGCCACAGCAGTGCACCTCACGAACATAGAAGTTCGCCGTGCAAATGATGGCACATATGCAATGAACTCTTCTCAGGTGACCAAACCCGAGCCGCTGATTTTGCAGCGACACCCGACAATACCCGCCCCGCTCCAGACCCCGAAAGCAGACAAAGCAGCAGCCTTTGTAGGAATTCGCCAAACCGCGCGAAGAAAACCGCCTCACTCCCTGACAGCCGGCGTTCAGCCGGGTTAACCATCGCTTAACGCCGTGGTCGAAAACTGTACTGAACCGCACGCCCTCAGCCCTTGGCTGACGCCCAGTGCGGCAGGTTCGGTTTGTATTGCGCCGAACTCTCTTTGCGTCGCACGGGAGTCTTTTCATGAACATTCGTCCGTTTCTGCTCACCACTGCCCTCGCCTGCGCGGCTTTTGCCGGGTTGGCGCAGGCCAATGACACGTCGGCCACATCGAAAGCGGTGCCTTATGAGTACGGCATGCCGCTGCATGTGGCGAAGGTGATTTCGTTGACTGAGCCGGCCACTCAGCAATGCAAGGTGATTACAGCTGATATGAAGTACATCGATAACGCTGGCAAGGCTGAGGAGATCAGTTATCGGAAAATGTCTGACGCGTGCAGTTTCCAAAACTGACAGAACGTTCTGATTTTTCGCGTTGCGGTAGGCGTGGGGTGTTTCGGGGGTTATGCTCGGGGCCCTCCTCACTGCCGCAAGGATTAGCCATGCAGTTGTCGTTTCGCGCGTTGTCGGGCATTACCTCTTCGTTGTGTTTTTTGCTCGCGTTGGCCTGGGGCTTTTTCCCCGAGGTGTTGCTGGCGATCTGGAGCATTGAGTATTCGACCGCAGTCGGGTTTGTCGCGCGGCGCAGCGCGGTGTTGTTTGCGGCGTTGGGGGTGATGTTTTTTCTGGTGCGCAATGCACCGCCGTCGGTGGCTCGCAGTGCGCTGAGCAACGGGTTTATCGTCGGTTGTTTTGGCTTGGCTGTGCTGGGTTTTGGCGAATGGCTGAACGGCCATGCCGGCCCCGGCATTTTGCTGGCGGTGCTGGTCGAGCTCGCGCTGGGCCTTGGTTTTGTGCAGGCCCGGCGCGTGACGGTCGAACTGGCTGAAACAGTGGGTTAAACGGCTCTGGATCGCGGACTGTAGTGGTGCGGTGTACTTTGCTTGTTCAGATCCGAACGCAGCCCTGCGATCAGTTCATTGATCTCGCGACAGCCGTTGAGGTGGCTGGCGTCGATGTCACGAACCATTAGATCGACCTGATCAGTCTGGTGATCGCCAAACACTTTGACGGTCATCAGCAAGTCCGGCGACAGCGTGCACTGGCAGCGCTTTGGCAGGAAACTGCTTTCAACGATGTTACGAAGTTCCAAGGCAGACAGAAACATGGCGAACCCTCTCCTTACTGTGAGATTGCCAATCAAGTATTCACGCTGACCTTTGCTGCGCCTGCACGGGTGTGTCCCCGCTGTTTCCCTGGTGCGGCAAACGGTGGTACGGCGAAATGCCCATTGGAGTGTAGGCGCCCAAACCCGGTGCGCCGCACTGAAAAGACGCATAAAGCGTGCCTTTCATCGGGTCATTCTGACCCACATAAAAATCAATCACTTGGCGCAAAGGCCAGTATTTCGCTACGTGCAAAATGCCGGTTGAGCCCTTTTGCGCGTTGCATTTTGCAATCTGTTGCGGGTTTGCATTCATCACCCATGACGGTAAGAATGCTTGTCAAACCACCCTACACCCGCAAGGAGGCATCCATGGGTTCTTTACGCGCTTACGCGACCACCGGGCTGATTATCGCCAGCCTGTCCACCCTCGCCCACGCGGCGAAACTTGAAGACGTAGCACCTTACCCGAAGGCTGAGGCGGGCTTTACCCGTCAGGTCATTCATTTGCCGAAGCAAGAGAATGAAGAAAACTTCCAGGTCGAGATTCTTGCCGGCAAGACCCTTGAGGTGGACTGCAATCGTCCGAAGCTCGGCGGCGTGCTCGACGAGAAAAATCTGCAAGGCTGGGGCTATCCGTATTATCGCCTCGAGAAAGTCATTGGCCCGATGAGCACGCTGATGGCCTGCCCGCCCGGCAGCAAGAAGAAGCGCGCGTTCGTGCCGGTCGTCGGTGATGGTTTCACCGTGCGTTACAACAGCAAATTGCCGATCGTGGTCTACGCCCCAACGGACGTCGAAGTGCGCTACCGCATCTGGTCGGCCTCGGACAAGGTCAACACAGCCATTCAGGAATAACCGGGCAAGGAGCACGTGCAGTGATTACTTGCCACGTCAGATACGTGATCGACCCGTACCAACTGACCGAGTTCGAGTCTTACGCCAAGGCCTGGCTCGGTATCGTTGAACGCTTGGGCGGCAGCCATCATGGCTATTTTTTGCCATCGGAGGGTTCGAGCAACATTGCGTATTGCCTGTTCAGTTTTCCGTCACTGCCGGATTACGAAAGCTATCGGCATATCGCGATGACCGATCCCGAGAGTACTGCGCTGGTCGCCTCTTTGCTCGAGAAGAAGTTCATCGTCAGCTACGAGCGCACGTTCCTGCGCCCGCTGCTGCCCTGAACACCGTTACGCCGGGACGCCGCACGCAGCGGCGCGCTCGGCGACGTGACGCAGGCTGTCGAAGTTGATGTTGGCGCCTGAGTCGATCGCCACGAAGGTTTGACCGCGCACGCCGCTTCGCGCCACGTATTGTTTGATCCCCGCGACGGCCAGGGCGCCGGAGGGTTCGGTGATTGAGCGCGTGTCGTCGTAGATGTTTTTGATCGCGGAACAGAGGTCGTCGTTGCTGACGGTGATCACCTCGTCCACGCAGAAACGACACACTTCAAAACCGTATTCACCGATCTGCGCCACGGCCACACCGTCGGCGAAGGTACCGACGCTGGGCAACACGACACGTTCGCCTGCGTGCAGAGCGGCTTTCAGGCACGCGGAATGTTCGGATTCAACGCCGATGATCCGCACTTCCGGGTGCAGGTATTTGATGTACGCGGCGATGCCGGCGATCAAGCCGCCACCGCCTACCGGGATGAAAATGGCATCCAGCACGCCTTGGTGTTGCTGAAGGATTTCCATGGCCACGGTGCCTTGTCCGGCGATCACGTCCGGGTCATCGAAGGGGGACACGAAGGTGCGGCCGGTTTCTTCGGCCAATTGCAGGGCATAGGCCAACGCGAAGGGAAAGCTTTCACCGTGCAGCCGCGCTTCCGCGCCTCGACTGCGTACGCCCAGCACCTTCAGTTCAGGGGTGGTGCACGGCATGACGATGGTCGCAGCGATGCCCAGTTCGCGCGCCGCCAGTGCCACGCCTTGCGCGTGGTTGCCGGCCGATGCGGTGATGACGCCCTGTGCCTTCTGCGCATCGCTCAGTTGCACCAGTTTGTTGTAGGCGCCACGGATCTTGAAAGAGAACGTCGGTTGCAGGTCTTCGCGCTTGAGCAGGATGCGGTTGCCCAGCGCTTCGGACAACGCCGGGGCTGCCTGCAATGGCGTACGCACAGCCAAGTCGTACACGGGAGCGGCGAGAATCCTTTTCACATAGTGCTCAAGCAGGGCTTGCTGGTCGTTGGTGTAACTCATGCTGATCTCCTTGATAGCGATTTCACGCACCTTGTGTAGGAGCTGCCGAAGGCTGCGATCTTTTGATCCTGAAGATCGCAGCCTGCGGCAGCTCCTACATGAGCGGTGTTTCGAACCCCGGAGACAGAAAGTAAAAACCCGCCTCTAGGGCGGGTTGGGTGCTGCAGTCGTGAGCTAGCCCGCCAAGTGAGGAATGGCGGTAATAATAATGCTTGGCTGGCAGCGCAATACGTAGGTAGTCATGACCTGAAAATTAGCCTGAACGCTGCTGGCACGTCAATGGCCAATTTTGCGTGGCGCGGGTAATCTGGCGATTCTGCTCATCAGTTCAAGGAAGGAATGCATGATGTCTGTCGCCCTGCCCCTCACGGCTTTGCTCGCTTTTTCCGGTTACACCGTTTCGGTGATGCTCCAGGCTGAACAGTCGCTGATTGATTTTGGGATCAGCTTGATGTCGCGGCCGGATACGGCACAGGTGGTGATTGATTTGTACCTGCTGGCGACGTTGGCCGGGGTTTGGATGGTCAAGGATGGCAAGGCTCGTGGGCAGTCGGTTTGGTCGGTGGTTCCGTATCTGTTGCTGACGGCGGTGTTTGTGTCGGTGGGGCCGCTGTTATATCTGGTGGTTCGTGGGGTTCGGGAGCGTAGGAAAGTCAGCAATTCCGCGGCTGTGGGCTGATCTGAAATCACCTGTTTATTTTGAGATCCTCATCGCGAGCAGGCTCACTCCTACAGGGGATCTTCGCTACACCAAAGATCCATTGTAGGAGTGAGCCTGCTCGCGATGGGGCCGGGCCAGACAACACAAATCACCTGGCCAAGCGCCTCAGCCCAAACAACATCCCCCCCGCCCCCATCAACATCACCAGCAAAAACACCGGATAAGACACCCACCACGGCGTCCCCGCCGTCATCATGCTGAACTCCGACATCCCGCCAATACTCGCGATCAGGTTCAGCGGCAAAAACACCACGTTGATCAACGTCAGTTTGCGCAGCAGGTTGTTCATGCTGTTGTTCATCAGGTTACCGCGCGCGTCGATCAGCCCGGAGAACACCGTGGAGTAGATTTCAGCCTGTTTGTAGCACTGGTTGTTTTCGATGATCAGGTCATCGATCAGTCCGAGCGCCTCGCTGGAAAAATGCTGTTTCTCGGCATGATTACGCAGCCGTGTCAGCACCGCGCCGTTGCTGTGCAGGGCGTTGATGTAATAGATCAGGCTCTCGCTTAGGTTGAACATCTGCACCAGATGCTGGTTCTGCATCGAGGCGTTGAATTTTTGCTGCAACTCGCGGGCGACCAGTTTGATCACCTTCAGGTGACCGAGGTAGTGATGGATGTTGTTGAACAGCAGATCAAGTAGCACATCCAGCGGCGTGTTTAATGGCTGGCGAGTGCCGAGGCCATGCAGCGGCGTGTCGTCGGTGGCGATCACCAGCAATTGCCCCGGCGCGAACAGCAAGCCGCAGGACGACACCTCAAAGGCCAGGCTGCCGCCACCGGAATAGTTTTCCGGGCGTTTCCAGATCAGGAACAAATGGTCGGGGTGAAACTCGATGCGCGAGACTTCATCCGGGTCGAGCGCCGAGGCCAACGCATGCTCATCGACCTTGAAATGACTGTGCAGCAAATCGCGCTCGGCGGCGTCGGGATTGCTGAACAGCATCACCTCGGCGTCCAATCGTTCAACCCGCTGTAACGCGCCGTGGCTCAGTGAAAAACTGCTGATCATCGGCGGCTCACCACGCTTGCCCGCGACGTTTGAGTTCCAGCCGCCGCACAAACTCTTCCAGCACCAGCGAATACAAATCGTCCTGCAAATACGCGTCTTCGATGCCTGCATCGAGGTTTGGATTGTCGTTGACTTCGATCACCACCACTTTGTCGCCGGCCTGTTTCAGGTCGACGCCGTAGAGGCCATCGCCGATCAGGTTGGCAGTTTTCACCGCAAGGTCGACGACCGCGCGCGGCGCTTCATGGATCGCCATGGTTCGGCATTCGCCGTTGACGTCCTGCCCTTTGGCTTTGTGGTTGTAGATCTGCCAGTGGCCCTTGGACATGAAGTATTGGCAGGCGAAGATCGGTTTGCGATTGAGCACGCCGATGCGCCAGTCGTATTCGGTGTAGAAGAATTCCTGGGCCAGCAACAACACCGAGTGCTCGAACAATTCCGCGGTGGCTTCGAGCAGCGCTTGTTGGCTTTCGACTTTGATGACGCCGCGTGAAAAACAGCCGTCGGGGATCTTCAACACCAAGGGGAAACCGAGGCGTTCGCCGACCCGTTCGAAGTCTTCGGGTCGCTCTTTGTAGAGGATTTCGGTGGCGGGCATGCCCAGTTGATGGCTGTTGAGCAGATCAGTCAGGTAGACCTTGTTGGTGCAGCGCAGGATCGACGTCGGATCGTCCATCACCACCAGCCCTTCGCTCTCGGCTTTCTTGGCGAACCGGTAGGTGTGGTTGTCGACGCTGGTGGTTTCGCGAATCAGCAGCCCGTCGTACTCGGCCAATCGCGCGTAATCCTTGCGCTCGATCAACTCGACATCGATGCCCATGGTTTTGCCGACCCGGACGAAATTTTCCAGTGCTTTGGGATTCGACGGCGGCAAGGCTTCCTGTGGGTCGTGCAGAATAGCCAGGTCATAACGCGCAACTTGCGGCGAGCGCGGCACACGCCAGACTTTACGACTGAAACCGTCCAGCGCATTGGCAAACTGATCTTCCTGATCATCGCGTAACTTGTGCAACGCACCGGACTTCACGCCCTCGATGTGCCAACCGTTAGTTCGGCGAAAATCAACTAACAGAATCGGGCAAGGAAACACTTCAAACAACTGCCGCGCCAGATCCTGCAACGGCTCGATATGAGTTCTGCCGAAATACAGTGTCAGGGTAAACCCTTCGGTATCGCTGTAGAGGTGGTGACTAAGGGCTTTTTCCAGGGTTTTATCCAGGTCATCCAGTGCCAGGCCATAAAGTGATTTTTTCGTCAGTTCGCTGATGGTACGCACCGACGGAATCACCTTGTGCCCACGGGCTTCCGCCAGCAGCGAGCAGTAATAGCCATGGCCCAAGTACTTGTAGCTGCGGCACAGGTTGATCACCTGAACCCGTTTGCCGGGCTCGCTTTCGCGTGTTTGCTCGAGGTATTCCTGAGCGGTGACGATGTCTTCGCTGGGAAAATAAGAGGCCCAATCTTCCTTGCGCTCGACAATGATCAACACTTGACTGGAGGTTCTGACCGCTGGTTTTAAATAAGTTGCCGTCGGCAAACTTTGCTCGGATACTTCGCGCCAATGACCCTGTACCGCTGACATAGAGATTGATCCGTTGGAGAACAAGACCTTTTCTATTAAGCACGAAGTTTTACGAAAGTCTCGTTTCGTTACGCAACTTTTACGGTGGTCATATGAGTACTGTTTTTCGCCTGGCCGTAGTTGAAGACTTGCCGGCGTTGCTGGCATTGGAAATGCAATGTTTCACCACGGATCGGCTCACCAGTCGCAGTTTTCACTGGATGATTACGCGCGCCCATGCGCAGTTGCTGGTCGCAGAACGCGATGAACATCTGCTCGGTTACGCGCTGGTGCTGTTTCATCGCGGCACCTCGTTGGCGCGGCTGTATTCGATAGCCCTGGCTGCCGAGGCTCGCGGCACAGGGCTGAGCAAGCAATTGCTGGAAAAAATCGAGGCCTGCGCGCTGGAACATGATTGCGCGTATCTGCGTTTGGAAGTGCGTACCGACAACCCCACCGCCATTGCCCTTTATGAGCGCAGCGGTTACCGACGTTTTGCGCTGATCCACGATTACTACGAAGACCACGCCGATGCGTTGCGCTTGGAGAAACGCATTCTCCAACACCGCGATTCGCGCAACATCACGGTGCCTTACTACGCGCAGACCACCGACTTCACCTGCGGCCCGGCCTGTCTGTTGATGGCCATGGGCGCCTTGCAGGCCGGACGTTTGCTGGAGCGTCGTGAGGAATTACAGATCTGGCGCGAGGCGACGACCGTGTTCATGACCTCCGGCCATGGCGGCTGCAGCCCTCAAGGTTTGGCACTGGCGGCGTGGCGCAGAGGTTTTCGCGTGCGTTTGGAGCTGAGCCTGGAGGGGCCGCTGTTCCTTGATGGCGTACGCGATACGCATAAAAAAGACGTCATGCGTTTGGTGCATGAAGAGTTCACTGCGCAACTGGCAAAAACCGATGTGGAACGTGTGATCGGCGCAACAGTGGATTTGCCGCGATTGCTCGACGCCGGTGGCCAGCCTTTGGTGCTGATCAGTAGCTATCGTCTGACCCGCTCAAAATCACCGCACTGGGTTGTAGTGACCGATTGCGATGAGGACTTCGTTTACCTGCATGATCCCGATGTCGATCACAGCCAGCACCGACAACCGATGGACTGCCAGCACGTGCCAGTCAGCCATGGCGAGTTTGAAAAAATGTGCCGATTTGGCCGAGGAAAACTACGCGCCGCAGTGGTGCTACTCCCCCAAAACCTATAGCCACCAAAACCCCTGTGGCGAGGGGATTTATTCCCGATGGGCAGCGAAGCAGCCCTCTCTTCCTGGAGAAGCTGCACAATCCATCGGAGATAAATCCCCTCACCACAGGTATAGAACGCTCTCAGCGCCTTACTTCAAGCCAAGCTTGTACAACGAACCCTTCGACTCATCCGTAAGCACATACAAATAACCATCCGGCCCTTGGCGCACATCCCGAATCCGCTCTTTTAGCTCGCCGAGCAAACGTTCCTCATGCACCACCTTATCGCCATCAAACTGCAACCGGATCAACTCCTGCGTCACCAATGCACCAATAAACGCGTTGTGCTGCCATGGTTTAAACCGGTCAGCATCGTAAAACGCCATGCCAGACACACCCGGTGATTTCTCCCAGACATGGTGCGGCGCAACCGTGCCTTCAGCCGTTTTACCCTGCGCTTCAGGGATCGGCTGCATCGAATAGTTGATGCCGTGAGTCGCCAGAGGCCAGCCGTAATTCTTCCCACGCTCGATGATGTTCACCTCATCGCCACCGCGTGGGCCGTGCTCGTTTTCCCAGAGCGTGCCGTTCCACGGGTTGAGCGCCGCACCCTGCGGGTTACGCTGACCATAAGACCAGATTTCTGGACGCACACCGGATTGCCCGACAAAGGGGTTATCGTCCGGCACTCGGCCATCGGGATAAATGCGTACGACCTTGCCTTGCAGCTTGTCGAGATCCTGAGCGGTTGATCGATCATTGTTTTCACCCAAGGTGATAAACAGATACCCGTCGCGATCAAACACCAGCCGTGAGCCGAAGTGATTGCCAACCGAGAGCTTCGGCTCCTGGCGGAAGATCACTTTGAAATCCTTCAGCGTTTTCAAATCATCCGACAGGCGCCCCCGCCCGACCGCTGTGCCGGCCTTGTCGCCCTTGCCACCACCTTCGGCGTAAGACAGGTACACCATGCGATCCTGTTTAAAGTCCGGCGACAGCGCTACATCGAGCAAACCACCCTGCTCCTTGGCCCAGACTTGCGGTACGCCACTGATTGGCTCGGACAACTTGCCGTCCGTGCCCACTACACGCAGATTGCCCGGCCGCTCGGTCACCAACATGCCTTGGCGATCCGGCAAAAAAGCCAGTGCCCAAGGATGGTCTAGTCCTTGAGTAATCGTGGTGACTTCGAGGATGCCCTGCTCGCTTTTCAGCTCTTTGGGCGCTGCGGCGAATACCGGAGCACTGATCAGAACGCCGGCACACAGGCTGGCCAGTAGGGTTTTACGCAACATGCACGATTCCTTATGTTCGCTTGAAAGGCTGACAGAACCTCAGTCCTGCCGTTCAACGGTTGCTGTCGGTACCCCGTGAGGGTGGATTGGGAATAAACGTCGGCGGTGTACTTGGCACCGAACGAATCGGCTGGCCGTTGCCGGTGCCACGGTTTTCCACGGTGGGCGTACGCGGCGTCGGCGCAGTGCTCGGGCCACGAATCGGCGGGCTGCTCGGCTGAGTGCCTTGCATGCTGTTGGGGTTGGCCCGGCGGATCGGGCTGTTGTAGGGATTATTACTGTTGCCGGTCGGACTCTGCGCCAGCAACAGCGTCGAGGCTGGCACCGAGACGTCCGCATGAGTCCACCCCACGCTCAAGCCGAGGACGGCGATGCCAAGCTGAATTCGGTTCATGGGGCAACCTCTCGATGCAAGTAGATTAGAGCCTTCGAGTCCACGCTACGCCCAGGGTTCGCATTTGTTAAGTCACAGGCTTTAAACAACATGTAACCAGACACGACCGCTGGCCCCAGAGCCCGCGCAATCACTGGAAACTTTCACGCTGGGCCACAGGTCACCTGATCATCACTTGGGAGATCATCACCATGGCTCGGGCAATCTGGAAAGGCGCGATCAGTTTTGGACTGGTTCACATCCCCGTCGCGCTGGTTTCAGCGACATCGTCCCAAGGCGTGGACTTTGACTGGCTCGACAGCCGTAGCATGGATCCGGTGGGCTACAAACGGGTCAACAAGGTCACCGGTAAAGAGGTCACCAAAGAAAATATCGTCAAAGGTGTGGCCTATGAAAAAGGTCGTTACGTAGTGCTCAGCGAAGAGGAAATCCGTTCGGCACACCCGGTCTCTACGCAAACCATTGATATCTTTTCTTTTGTTGATGCTGAGCAGATTCCCCTGCAAAACATCGACACACCTTACTACTTGGCGCCCGACAAACGAGGCGGCAAGGTGTATGCGCTGCTTCGGGAGACGCTGAGCAAAACCAACAAGGTCGCCCTTGCCCGCGTCGTTTTACATACTCGTCAATACCTGGCGGCGCTGATGCCACTGGAGTCGGCACTGGTGTTGGTGAAGCTGCGCTGGCCGCAGGAGGTGCGCAGCCTCGATACGCTAGAGCTTGGGAGTGAAGTGACCAAGCCGCAACTGGCCAAGGGTGAACTGGACATGGCCAAACGGCTGGTGCAGGACATGAGCGCGGACTGGAAGCCTGAAGATTACAACGACGAGTTTGAAGACAAGATCATGGCGCTGGTGGAGAAGAAAGCCCATGAAGGCAAGATCGAGGATGTCGAAACGGTGGGTGGCGAGGAAGAGCGTAAAACGGCCGATGTGATCGATTTGACGGAGCTGCTGAAACGCAGTCTGGGCGGGAAAGCGGCGGCGAAGCCGAAGGCCAAAGCCGCGCCAGCCAAGAAAACGAAGAAAGCGTCAGCCAACTGACAGGTTGCTTTTGCGAGAGTCATTTGACCCAGCCAGACAAACGCCATGTAGGAGCTGCGGCACGCTGCGATCTTTTGACTTTGAAGTGTGTAAAAAACAAGATCAAAAGATCGCAGCCTCGTTGCACTCGACAGCTCCTACAGGAGGATCAGATCAGGATAAAGATCGCCAACAAGCTACCGAAGATCGCCCACTTTTCCATGTAGTACAGCTTGCGATTACGTTTTTTCAGCTCTTTACCACGCAAACGAATCTTGTAGATCCTGGCAAACAGACGGTTGATGCCGCCAGTACGGTCACCGGCATCGTTCGGCGCACCCGCCGCGGACATCACGTTACGGCTGAACCAGCCGTTGAACGCCGCCGCCCAGCGATATTTCATCGGACGCTCGATGTCGCAGAACAGGATGATGCGGTTCTTATCAGTGGTGTTTTCCGCGTAGTGAATGAACGTTTCGTCGAACATCACCGCTTCACCGTCACGCCAGTGGTAGTTTTCGCCATCGACGTTGATGTAGCAACCAGCATCATTTGGCGTATCGAGACCCAAGTGATAACGGTACGAACCGGCGTACGGGTCACGGTGGCGCACCAGTTTCGAGCCCGGTGGCAGTTCGGCAAACATCGCCGCTTTGATCGAGCCGATGCTTTGCACCAGTTCGGTGGTACGCGGGCACAGTTTCATCGCCGACGGATGGCTGTCGCCGTACCACTTCAGGTAGAAGCGCTTCCAGCCGGTCTTGAAGAACGAATTGAAGCCGACATCGTTGTACTGATCCGAGCGTTTGATCTCGCCGGCACGCAGCAGATTCTGGCCTTCTTCACGGATTTCCTGCCAATGTTCCTGCAACGGACTCAGATCGGGAAACTCCGACGGATCCAGATAAGGCTTGTTCGGTTTTTTCGAAAACAGATAGAGGAAGCAGTTGATCGGCGCGAGAAACGACGAATGATCGCTCAGTTGGCGACCCAATTTGTGCCGCACCCGTCCACGAAGATGAACGTATGCAATGGAAATGACATAAATAGCAGCAATGATGAGTTTCACGGAAATCGTCACATGTCAGTAGTGAACAAACTGCGCGCCTGAAGGCCTCTGGCCCGGCGTCTGATGCAGTGGTCGGATTACAAATGGCACGTCCCTGAGCCCGCGCCGTTGAAGGCCGCTGGGTGAATGGATGGCATTTTAGCCACACTTTGTATCCGATAGTGAACCTGTAAGTGTTAAAAACTGTCCCGGGTGCGCGCCAATCAGCGGTCATGGCGTGTTCGCCCTATCGTTAAGAGCGCCAGACCAGTACAATTGCCGCCAAACTTTACGCGCCCCCCTTGGTTGATGCCGGGACTTTCCCGCCTCAGCGCACTTTGACTCGGGCCAAGCGCTCCGGCCGCACCCTCGCTACTCAGAATGCTTCGCAGGAATAACTCTTGATCTCTACAGCTAACATCACGATGCAGTTCGGCGCCAAGCCGCTGTTCGAAAACGTTTCGGTCAAATTCGGCGCGGGTAACCGCTACGGCCTGATCGGCGCCAACGGTTGCGGCAAGTCGACCTTTATGAAAATCCTCGGCGGTGATCTCGATCCGTCCGGTGGTCAGGTCATGCTTGAGCCGAACGTACGCCTAGGTAAGTTGCGTCAGGATCAGTTCGCCTACGAAGAATTCACCGTGATCGACACCGTGATCATGGGTCACGAAGAGCTGTGGAAGGTCAAGGCTGAGCGCGACCGCATCTACTCGCTGCCGGAAATGAGCGAAGAAGACGGCATGGCCGTGGCCGAGCTGGAAACCGAATTCGCCGAGATGGACGGTTACACCGCCGAATCCCGTGCCGGTGAACTGCTGCTGGGTCTGGGTATCGGCATCGAACAGCACTTCGGCCCGATGAGCGAAGTGTCGCCAGGCTGGAAGTTGCGTGTGTTGCTGGCTCAGGCACTGTTTTCCGATCCGGAAGTGCTGTTGCTCGACGAACCGACCAACCACCTGGACATCAACACCATTCGCTGGCTGGAAAACATCCTGACCCAGCGTAACAGCCTGATGATCATCATCTCTCACGACCGTCACTTCCTGAACAGCGTGTGCACGCACATGGCTGACCTGGATTACGGCGAGCTGCGCCTGTTCCCGGGCAACTACGACGAGTACATGACTGTGGCGACCCAGTCCCGCGAGCAACTGCTGTCGGACAACGCCAAGAAGAAAGCACAGATTTCCGAGCTGCAATCGTTCGTTAGCCGCTTCTCGGCCAACGCCTCGAAAGCCAAGCAGGCGACTTCCCGCGCCAAGGCGATCGACAAGATCCAACTGGCCGAGGTCAAGCCTTCGAGCCGCGTGAGCCCGTTCATCCGCTTCGATCAGAACAAGAAGCTGCACCGCCAGGCAGTCATCGTCGAGAAGATGGCCAAAGGCTTCGACGGCAAACCTCTGTTCAAAGATTTCAGCTTCCAGGTTGAAGCCGGCGAGCGCGTGGCGATCATCGGCCCGAACGGTATCGGTAAAACCACCCTGCTGCGCACTCTGGTCAACGAACTGACCCCGGATGCCGGTAGCGTCAAGTGGACCGACGCCGCTGAGCTGGGCTACTACGCTCAGGATCACGCGCACGACTTCGAAGACGATGTCACCCTGTTCGACTGGATGGGTCAGTGGACTCAAGGCGAGCAGATGATTCGCGGTACTTTGGGCCGCATGCTGTTCTCCAACGACGAGATCCTCAAGTCGGTCAAAGTGATTTCCGGTGGTGAGCAAGGTCGCATGCTGTTCGGCAAGCTGATTTTGCAGAAGCCGAACGTGCTGATCATGGACGAACCGACCAACCACTTGGACATGGAATCGATCGAGGCGCTGAACCTGGCGCTGGAAAACTACCCGGGCACGCTGGTTTTCGTCAGCCACGACCGTGAGTTCGTATCGTCCCTGGCCACGCGCATCATCGAGCTGAGCCCGGATGGCGTGACTGACTTCAGCGGCACCTACGATGACTACCTGCGTAGCCAGGGTGTGGTGTTCTAAAAGCAGCTTCGAGGTTTGAGCTGCTAGCTGCAAGTTAAAGGCCCTGTCCATGTGACGGGGCTTTTGCATTTGTAGGAGCCGAGCTTGCTCGCGAAGGGGCCATCAGCTTCGGCAACGGTGTTGAATGTTACTCAGCCTTCGCGAGCAAGCTCAGCTCCTACAAAGACGCAGCAGCTGAGATGCTTTAATAGTTAGCCTGCTTCCTTTTATCCCTCACCCACGCCATCATGCGGACTCTCCCACCGCCGCCCGCGAACGAGTCCTCATGTCTGCGCAGCAACTGCCACCGCAAAGCTCCATGGCGATCACCCTGCAGATCGTTTCCATCGTTTTCTATACCTTTATTGCCTTCCTCTGCATCGGTCTGCCGATCGCGGTGTTGCCCGGTTACGTCCACGAGCAACTGGGTTTCAGCGCAATCATTGCCGGGCTGGTCATCGGTTCACAGTACTTGGCCACCCTGCTCAGCCGCCCGATGGCCGGGCGCATGTCAGACACCATCGGCACCAAACGGGCGATCGTGTATGGCTTGCTGGGGATTGTGCTGAGTGGCGTGCTCACCCTGATTTCGACGCTGTTGCAAAGTTTTCCACTGACCAGCCTGCTGATTCTGATTCTCGGGCGTTTGCTGTTGGGCGTCGCGCAGGGCCTGATCGGTGTCGGCACAATCAGTTGGTGCATGGGCCAGGTCGGCGTCGAACACACGGCAAAATCGATTGGCTGGAACGGCATCGCCTCGTATGGCGCGATTGCGATTGGCGCGCCGCTGGGCGTGGTGATGGTCGCTGAATACGGCTTCGCCAGCCTCGGGATCGCGCTATCGGTATTGGCCGCCGGCGCGCTGCTGTTGATCCGCAACAAACCTTCGGTACCGGTGATTCGTGGCGAACGTCTGCCGTTCTGGGCAGTGTTCGGGCGCATTGCCCCGTTCGGCGCGAGCCTGACCTTGGCGTCGATCGGTTACGGCACGCTGACCACGTTTATCACGCTTTATTACCTCAACCGTGGCTGGAGCGGCGCGGCGTACTGCCTGACGGTGTTTGGCGTGTGCTTCATTCTGTCGCGTTTGCTGTTTATCTCGGCGATCAGTCGTTTCGGCGGTTTTACCTCGGCGATTGCCTGCATGACCATCGAGACTGTGGGACTGGTGATGTTGTGGCTGGCGCCTTCCACGGCATTCGCTTTGATCGGTGCGGGGCTGGCGGGATTTGGTCTGTCGCTGGTGTATCCAGCGCTGGGGGTTGAGGCGATCAAGCGCGTGCCGAGTTCCAGCCGAGGTTCGGGGCTGGGGGCTTATGCAGTGTTCTTCGATCTGGCGCTGGCGATTGCCGGGCCGTTGATGGGCGCGGTGGCGTTGAATCTGGGCTATTCGTGGATTTTCTTCAGTGCGGCGCTACTGTCGGTGATCGGGTTGGGGCTGACCCTACTGCTTAAACGCCGAGCAATGGGTTGAATCAAGATCAAAAGATCGCAGCCTTCGGCAGCTCCTACAAGGAATACCCTCTCATGTAGGAGCTGTCGAAGGCTGCGATCTTATGATCTATCGGGTTATTGATCCGCGGTCTGCATCCCCGCCCGCGTCGGTTTACCCAGCGCATGCGAGAAAAACCGGCCAGCCTCGGAGATCAGGTTGCGGTGAATATCCTCTCGATCCACGCCATCAGCGTCGGTACACAACGCCGGCATCGCCATGAGCTGCTCTTCCGTGCACGGCGCCATAAACACAAAGTGCCCTGCCCCGGCCAGCAACTTGAAGTCCGGCGCGGTCGGCAGTTTGCGCGCCAGCGCGGCGGCGTTTTTATCGAAAGCCACCAGTTTGTCGCCATCACCGCTATAAAGAAGCACCGGCACGTGCACGTCGGCCAAGGTATGACGGCCGAATTTAAGACTCAGCGGCGCCATTAACAGCAAGGCATGTACGCGCGGATCGGCGACAGGCTGCAAATCATCGCGATCCACAATCAACTCGCCCTTAGTGTTGCAGGCGTCGCGATCGTCAGGACGCTCTTGGCAGTAGCGACGCAAGCGATCCAGATCCGGCTGCGCCCCCGAAAGGATCAGCGCGGTCTCACCGCCTGCCGAATAGCCGATCACCCCGACCTGGTCAGCGTTGACGAATGGCGCAAGCATTGGGTCGCCAAGCGTGGCGGTAATCGCTTCGGATATCTGGATCGGCCGCCCGTAGAGGTTGCTGAGGGTACCGAGCCGGCTGTGATCCTTGGAGTTGTCGCCGGGGTGAATGACCGCTACGACGACGAAGCCTTTACGCGCCAGTGAGGTCGCGAGGTCATGCAATGCGAGCGGCGTCCCGGTGTTGCCATGGGACAACATCAGCATGGGAAAACGGCCAATGGCGATTTTGGTGTCTTCACCCGCCTCGACTGTGTAGCCCTCAATCAGCGCGGTGTGCTCGCGATCGCTGGAAGGATAGAAGGCGATGGCGCGCATCGGTTGCAGATCCAGTGGATCGAGGAACGTCATCTCGTGGTAGCCGACGCTCCAGCGTGGATGCAACCCGGGGGCGGCGTGCACTGTATTCAGGCTGCCTAGCAGGCAAATCAGTAACGTTGCACAAAGACGCATCATCGGATGCCCCACCCTGTTGTTACTCAATCGAAAGATCCGCCGTGTTGCGAAGGCCCAAGCGCCGAGGATTCGGCTTTAGGCGATGGCAATACACTCAGACGCTGTTCGTTTAACTGCATAACCCGGGCCAGATTATGTAACAGTCAGAAACAAAAAACTCCGTATTTGGCCCTTGCAGAACCAGAATACAGAGTTTTTTGGGTGTTACCTGAACAACAGCTGTTCTTTACGCAAGCCTTACGCAGCGGCGAACAGTTGCTCGCTGATTTTCGCTTGAGCAGCGGTCATCGCGTTGTTGCGTACTTCGTCGCCGTACGCCAGGCCTTCAGCGCGAACGATTTCGATGTCGGTGATGCCGAGGAAACCCAGCACCAGCTTCAAGTAGTCTTCGTGAGCAATGCCGCTCGCTTGACCGGCGTGGATGCCGCCAGCGGTGGACACGATGACAACTTTCTTGCCACCGCACAGGCCTTCAGGGCCGGCTTCGGTGTAACGGAAAGTCTGGCCGGCAACGGCGATGCGGTCGATCCAGGCTTTGAGTTGGGTTGGCACGGTGAAGTTGTACATCGGTGCGGCGATGACGATCGCGTCAGCAGCGATGAATTCGGCGAGCGTCGTCGCGCTCAGGTCGGCTTCGTGCTGTTGTGCGGCATTGCGCAGTTCAGCGGTGGTGCCGGCGGCAACCAGGGTAGTCGACGAGAAGTGGCTGATGGCGTCAGCGGCCAGGTCGCGGTAAGTGACCACGGCGCTCGGCTCGGCGACTTGCCAGGCTTTGGTGACTTGGCTGCTCAACTGACGGGAGGCCGAGTTGTCGCCCAGAATGCTCGAATCGATATGCAGCAGTTTCATGCGGAATCTCCTGGAATGCATCGCCTGTGGCGACTGAATGGAGACAATCCTACGCAAGAAACCAATGGATGATTAGCCGCCGACAATGCGATAGTTTGTCCCACTGATAGAACAGTTGGATTTCCCTGATGCAAGATCTCAACGATCTCTACTATTTCGCCAAAGTCGTCGAGGCGGGTGGCTTTGCGGCGGCGGGCCGTTTGCTGGGCATTCCCAAGTCACGACTGTCGCGGCGAATTGCCGAACTCGAAGAGCGCCTTGGCGCGCGTCTGCTGCAGCGCACCACGCGCCAGCTCAATCTCACTGCGGTCGGCGAGCGTTATCTGCGCCACTGTCAGGCGATGTTGCTGGAAGCGGAAATGGCTGACGAGGCCGTGGCGAGCATGTCCAGCGAGCCGCGCGGGCGATTGCGCGTGTCGTGCCCTACCGGGTTGGCCCATGAAATGTTGCCGATGGTCATCAGCGACTTTCTCGGCAAATTTCCGCAGGTACAACTGGAAGTGGTGCTGCTCAATCGCCGGGTGGATCTGGTCACCGAAGGGATTGATGTCGCGTTGCGCGTCAGAGAACTGGGTGACGAAGATCCGTTGTTGGTGACCCGTCGCTTGCGTCAGGCGCAAATGGTGGTGATCGCCAGCCCGGCTTTTCTTGAAGGCAAGACGATCGAGCATCCGCAAGACCTGAAAAATCTGCCCGTCCTCGGCGCGCTGGAAGCTGATCGCATGGTGCATGTGCGCCTGCTCGATCAACACGGCAAGAGCTTCGAGCTGAGTATGGAGGCACGGCTGGGGATTGACGATTTTGTGGTGCGCAAGGCCTGCGTACTGGCCGGTCAGGGCTTTACGCTGTTGCCGATGATGTATTGCGAAACCGAACTGCAAAACGGCACGCTGGTGCAGATGCTGCCGGAGTGGTCGCTGCCCGGCGGCTGGCTGCAAGCGGTGTACCCCCATCGTCGCGGGGTGATGCCGGCGGTGCGCGCGTGGATCGATCATCTGGTCGAGTCGTTCAATGCCTGTGGGGAGCGGTTGCTATGACGAAAGGAAAAATGAGCGAAGCGGACGTCGCCGCGTTTTGCCTGGGCCTGCCCGGTGCTCGGGAAGATTACAAATGGGGCGGCGTGCGCGTGTTCTCGATTGCCGGCAACAAGATGTTTGCCTTGCAGGGACTGCGCGGTGATTCGTTGGCGTTCAAGGTCGACAAGGATCTGTTCCTCGGCCATTGCGACCGCCCGGGGATTCACCCGGCGCCGTATTTGGCGCGGGCGCAGTGGATCATCATGCACCCGCCCTACCCGCTGGGCGCTGAGGAATTGCACGGATTGTTGCAGCGCTCGCACCAGTTGGTAGTAAGCAAACTGCCCAAGAAAACCCAGATCGGCCTATTGCTGTGAACCCAATCCCCTGTAGGAGCTGCCGAAGGCTGCGATCTTTTGATTTTTCTTTTTAAACATCAAAATCAAAAGATCGCAGCCTTCGGCAGCTCCTACAGGGGGGAGTCGGTATTTGTTTAGAACAGGGCCAGCAGGTTCGAGCCAAGGAATATCTGGTCGATCCAGAACACCTGGTGCAGCGCAACGATCATCCAGAACAGCACCTGAAACGACACCTTGCGCGTCTTGTGCCGAAACACTTGCTGGGCGATCAACGCACCCGGCCAGCCGCCCGCCAGTTCCACGGCGTGAAGGATGTTCTCCGGCGTGCGCCAGGCATCGGCGCGGGCCTTGCGTTTGTCCGCCCAGTACAGAAAGAACGCCAACACGCTGACGATGCCGTACGCCGCCAAAGGCACCAGCGAGATCCCGCGCAGCCACATCGACAGCGAGCCGAACAACGGCAACGCGAGAACGATCAGCAGCACCACCAGTTTCAATTTCAGATGCTGAATGTTGCCGCCCGAAGGTCGCCCTTCCGGCCGGCGTGCGCGGGAATCACTCATGGCTTGGCTGCCGACCAGTCCACCCAGCCAAACTGCCAGGTCGCCAGAATCACCAGACCGAAGACGATCCGATACCAGGCGAACGCCGCGTAGCTGTGGCTGGCGATGAACTTGAGCAAGGCTTTCACCGCGATCATGGCGAAGATGAAGGCGGTGACAAAACCAATGGCGAACACTGGAAAGTCCGCCGGCACAAACAAGTGGCGGTACTTGAAGCCCGAGTAAACCGCTGCACCGACCATGGTTGGCATGGCGAGGAAGAACGAGAACTCGGTTGCGGTTTTGCGCGACAGACCGAAAAGCAAACCACCGATGATCGTCGAGCCGGAGCGCGAAGTCCCCGGAATCATTGCCAGACACTGGGCGAAACCGATTTTCAACGCGTCCGTCCAGCGAATCTCATCGACCGTTTCGGCATGCACTTCATGCTGACGCTTTTCCGCCCACAACATGATGATGCCGCCAATGACCAGAGCCGCCGCAACGGTGATCGGGTTGAACAGGTACTCGTGGATCAGGTCGGCAAAAATCACCCCCAACACCACTGCCGGCAAGAAAGCGATCAGCAGATTAGCGGTAAAACGCCGCGCGCTCGGCTGGGTCGGTAAACCGATGACCACGTCGAGAATCTTGCGGCGAAACTCCCAGACCACCGCGAGGATCGCGCCGAGCTGGATGATGATATTGAACGCCATGGCCCGTTCGCCGCCGAAGTTGAGCAAGTCGGCAACGATGATCTGGTGTCCGGTACTGGAAATGGGCAAAAACTCCGTGAGCCCCTCTACAACTCCAAGTATCAGTGCCTGCAAGGCGGTCCAAAGATCCATCAATCCCCCAAAGAGCGATGCACGCCGGCATGCCCCGATAGTATTTTTCTTACGTTCACTGCGATCAGCGTAGCTGTTTATGGCTGTACCGATTCCGCGCACACAGGATCCACACGAAATGGTCAAAATTCCGTGAAATATCAACTTGGATTCAGGTTTTTACGCGCGGGGCCGAAATCCTATCAGACAAGCCGTAAAAGCGCTGCCGCGTTATACGACTTGGGTCGCGTAGGCCGCATCACCGAATCGTGGTTGGATGCTGGCGATGGTTTATGACAATAAAAAGAACCCGGAGTGACAGCGTTATGAACAGCTTGCGCAGTGTGTCGATCAGCCGACGCTTGTGGCTCATCTTGGTGGTAGCGGTGGTGATGTTGTTGACCTTGGGTGCGTTGATGCTCAAGCAGATCCACGCCGACCTCTATCATGCCAAAGCCCAGAAAACCCAGCATGTGGTGCAAACCGCCAGCGGCCTGCTGACCTATTACCACGACCTGGAAACCGCCGGCACCCTGAGCAAAGAGGCCGCGCAGAAGCAGGCGCTGACTGCGATCCGCGGCCTGCGGTATGACCAGAACGACTATTTCTGGATAAACGACCTCACGCCCGTGATGGTCATGCACCCGACCAACCCCAAACTTGAAGGCCAGAACCTCTCGGCAATCCGCGATCCGGACGGTTTTGCGGTGTTTAACGAGATGGTCGCCATCGCCAAGGCCAAAGGCGCTGGCATGGTCGATTATCGTTGGCCAAAACCCGGTGCCAGCGAACCTGTGGCCAAGACGTCCTACGTCAAACTGTTCGAGCCGTGGGGCTGGGTACTTGGCTCCGGCGTGTATATCGACGACGTACAGGCCGAATTTCAGGGCCAGGTGATCAAAGCCTCGGCGATTGGTCTGGCGATTGCCGTGATCATGGCGCTGCTGGTGATTCTGATCGCGCGCAGCATCGTGCGGCCGTTGCAGGAAACCGTGAACGCCATGGCCAACATCGCCAGCGGCGAAAGCGATTTGACCCGCAGTCTCGATACCCACGGTCAGGACGAAGTCACTGAGCTGGCGCACCACTTCAACGCCTTCACGGCCAAGCTGCGTCGGGTGATCGGCGACTTGCAGGTCTCGGCCAGCGCGCTCGGGGTGTCGTCCAGCGAACTGGGCAACGATGCCTCGCAGGCGCAGCAACGCAGTCAGCAGCAATCGCAGCAAATGGAGTTGGTGGCCACCGCGATCAACGAGGTGACCTACGGCGTGCAGGACGTGGCGAAAAACGCCGAGCACGCGGCCGCCGAAATGCGCGACGCCGAAGCGCAGGCACAACAGGGACAGATCAATATCGATGGCAGCTTGCAGCAAATCGACAAACTGTCGGGGACGATTGATCAGGCGGTTGAAGTGATTCGCACATTGGCTGCTGAGAGCACGCAGATTGGCAGTGTGCTGGAAGTGATTCGTTCGATTGCCGAGCAGACCAATCTACTCGCGCTCAACGCTGCTATCGAAGCGGCACGTGCTGGTGAACAGGGTCGCGGTTTTGCGGTGGTGGCGGATGAGGTTCGATTGCTCGCGCAACGGACGCAGAAGTCGACGGCGGAAATTCAGACGATGATTGAGCGTTTGCAGAATCATTCCGAAGCGGCCGTTAAGGTGATTGGCGACAGCAGCAAGGCTTCGCAGCTGACCATTGAGCAAGCAGGACTGGCCGGGGCCAGTTTGAGTGCGATTGGCCAGGCACTGCGCAATCTGAATGGCTTGAACGCTTCGATTGCCAGCGCCACGCTGCAACAGGCGCATGTGGTTGAGGACATTAACCAGAACGTGACGCAAGCGGCCGGGCTATCGCACAGCACGGCGTTGGCGGCGGAACAGTCGAGTGTGGCCAGCGTACGGCTTGCGCAACTCAGCGAACAACTGAACGGCTTGCTGCGCCAATTCCGTGTCTAACCCCCCAATTGCCTGTGGAACACTAATCCTGTGGTGAGGGGATTTATCCCTGTTGGAGTGCGCAGCGCTCCCAAACCCGGCAACCGCGGTCTTCCAGATAGAACGCGTTCTGCGGTTTTGCGACGGCTGCGCCGCCGAACGGGGATAAATCCCCTCGCCACAGGGAAATTTGTTGCCAACAGTGAGTGTGCGGTAGCTAACGCCCCTTAGCCGTCTCTGGGTACAATCCGCCCCCCTTCAACTCCCCCAAGGAAGACTCATGTCCGGGCTCGAACTGTTTGCCGCCGCTCTCGGTGTGATTGCCGTGTGGCTGACGGTTAAACAGAATCCGCTGTGCTGGCCGATCGGGCTGGTCATGGTGTTGCTCTACAGCTGGATCTTCTTTGAGGTGAAGCTGTATTCGGACATGTTGCTGCAAGTGATCTATGCCGCCCTGCAAGTCTACGGCTGGTGGCAGTGGACGCGGGCCGGGACGATGCATGACGGGCGTCAGGTCACCCGCCTCGATCAGCGTTCGATTCTGTTGGGGCTGGGTGTCGGCACGGTTGGCAGTTTGTTGCTGGGCGCGGCGATGGCGCACTGGACGGATGCCGCGCAACCTTGGCTCGACGCTGCGCTCACCGGTTTTAGCCTGGTCGCACAGTTGTGGATGGCGCAGAAACGTCTGCAATGCTGGGCGCTGTGGTTTGTGCTGGATGTCATTTTTGTCGGCCTGTTCATCTATAAAGGCCTGTACCTCACCGCCGCACTGTACGCCTTGTTCACCCTGATCGCCGTGCAAGGCTGGCGCGAATGGCGGGCCGATCCGGCGTTGCGCACATGAAAGTCGTGGTGCTGACCGGCCCTGAATCGACGGGCAAGAGCTGGCTCGCTGCTGGCCTGCAAAAACAATTCGGCGGGGTTCGGGTGGATGAGTACGTGCGCCGGTTCATCGAAGAAAATCCGCGCGATACTTGTCTGGCTGACATTCCCGCGATCGCCCGTGGCCAGTTGCAATGGGAAGACGAGGCGCGCGCGCAGCGGCCAGCGCTGCTGATTCTCGACACTCACTTGTTGAGTAATATCCTCTGGAGTCAGACGCTGTTCGGTGATTGTCCGGCCTGGCTGGAGCCCGAGTTGTTGGCGCGGCATTACGATCTGCACCTGTTGCTGTCCCCTGAGCAGATCGACTGGACGGATGACGGTCAGCGCTGCCAACCGGATCTGCAGGAACGTTTGGCGTTCTTTCGAGCCACACAAAACTGGCTGGAAAAACACCGGCAGCCCTTTCAAATCATTCAAGGCAATTGGGCCGAGCGACAGGCGCAAGCCGTAGCCGCGGTCGCAGATCTATTGGCTGACTGATCAGCGACGTGGGGCTTTTGCCCCACCATTTCACCCTGTTTTGGGGCAATTGTGTCCGTTTCTGAAACACTCGCCCGAGTGCAAAGTGGCCGTTTTAACGCCCTTCATCGTTTTGTCATGCCGCTTGTTACGCTGATGAAACACATCCCCGCAAACCCTTGTTCCAGAGCTTTGTTCAGCGAACAGACAGGTCTTCTGGCCAAGCACTGTTTCAGCGATGAAACATCACGTGTTTCAGCCCTGCGAACTTTTCCGATAACCCATTGAAAAACCGTCTTTTTTAAAAAGCGGCACAGCTTTCGCTCTCTCCTTCCCAACGCTGACTAGGGCCAGCCCACTGAAGAAGGAATTGCCGCCGTGGGGAATATCAAAAAAGGCTTCACCTGCCTGGTGCTGATCGGATCTGCAGCCAGCACATTCATCAGTTTCAACGCTCAGGCCGAAGGCAACGGCGTGATTGTGCTCAATCGCGATGTCCAGGTTCACTCGATCGGCCGCGAGAGGGGCAAAGACCCCTACCCAACCACCGTCAACGCCAACCCTTCGGCGCGAGTCAATCAGGCTGTGAATAGCGCCGAACTCAGTGACGGTGAATTCGCCAGTGTAGCCAGCGGTTCCTCCATCAGCGGCAACATCACCCCCAACGGTGTGTTGCCCGGCACCAACGTCATCACCAACCCCAACGGTTTGCCCGGCATGAGTGCCGGTCACGGTGGCGGCAGCGGCGGCAGCATTTCCAATACCATCAATCGCTCTCTGAGCACCGGTCTCGCCCCGCTGACCCGCATGGCTGGAGGCCAATGAGATGAATCGCACCCTGCTCATTCTGGCCTTGCTCAGCTGCACCAGCGCCATGGCCGACTCCAGCAATAACAACGCAGACATTCAGAACACCGGCATCCAATACAAAGGTAACTACAACGTTAACCAGGCCGCCGGCGACCAGATGCAACAAACCAACACCAAAGCAATCGCCATCGGTACCAATGCCAGCACCTCGACCAGCGTTATCCAGCGCCTTGATACACCGGCCGAACGTTCTGGCAACGCTAGCGCCAACATCGGCGGCAACTCTTTCAGTAATGGTAACGGGATTCTGGGCGTGAACCAGGGTGCCGGCGCCAACAACCAAATGGCCAACGTGACGCGCGTCAGCATCAGTGCTGCCCCGCAGAGCGTTGACGATAGCGCCCTTTCGCAACAGAACGTGGCGTTGTTACCGAGCTCAGGAGCAACTGGTACCTCAATCGGCAGCCGCCAGGTCACGACAAGTGATCAGGCCTTCACCGGCAGCCGCGGGGTAATCCAGGTGAACCAGAGTGCCGGGGTGGGGAACCGAATGGCTAACACCCTGAGCATCCGGGTCGCAGACTGACCCATATAAAAAGCAGTGCAATTAGAAAGTACCAACACTTAACCAACTAATAAGCACGGAGAAACACCATGAAAACTACAATGGCTCTCAAACCACTGGTTTTCGCACTTGCAGCAGTAATGGCAATGGCGGCTCAAGCAGGCGGCAATGATCATGGTAACAATGGCGGTCATGGTCACAACCCTCCTCCACCAAAAGGCCCAACCCTGGAAGAACTCCTGCAAATCGGTGCCGGCGCTGGGGCTGCCGTACTCGATGCGCAAGACAGTAACAGCAACATCGTTATCAACCAGGGCACCAAAAATAACGCCACTGTCGATAACTCGGCAAACGGTTCCAACGGCAACCTGGGCATGAACAACACCGCCGGCGACGGCAACCAACAAGACAACGCAGCTGCATTGGCCACTGCTGACGAAAGCTTCATCTTCGGCTCGGCGGTCGCTGTCTCCAGCGCTACCCAGGTTAACAGCGGCAACACCGTTGCCAATGCTTCGACCACCAACAATGCAAGCTTGAACAACGTCGGCAATGCTGGTTCCGGCAACATCGGTATCAACAACAGTGCCGGCAACTTCAACCAACAGAAAAACAACCTGGCCATTGCAGTGTCGGGTGGTCGTGTAGCGAATGCTGCTGCAGCGGCTAACCAGACTTCCACCGGTCTGACGGTTGGTAACGCCGGTACTCAAACCTACAAAACCACTACGCTCACTGGCACAGTTGCCGCTCTCGGCGCCTTCGGCGCAGTCGGCGAAGCAACCATCAAAGGTGATAGCGGTCACGGCGGTGGCGGCTATGACGACAAAGGCCACGGTGGCAACGGTGGTAGCAAAGATCAGAAAGCTACCTTCGAAGCTGTGGGTGTCTTCGGTCTGGCTGGCGTAACCACTCAACAAGTGATGACTCCAGACGGCTGGAAAAACCCTGTGACCAACAATGCCACCCTGAGCAATGTTGGCAACAACTTCTCCGGCAACGCTGGTTTCAACAACGCCGCCGGTGTTGGCAACCAACAAAGCAACTCGCTGTCCATCGCCGCAGGTTGCAAAGCCTGCATGTAATCGCGATCGAACTGAAAGCCCCGGCAACGGGGCTTTTCCTTCAGTCCGCCAAGGCGTATCGATCATGCGTAAAACTGCCCTTATCGCTTTGCTTTGCCTGTCTGGCTTGAGCCAGGCGGCGCAAATGCCAGTGGCCGCCCTCCCCGGTGGCGTACTCATTTACAAGGATGTGCAGAGCATTCGTGAGCGCAAGTTTGCCGACATCGTCGAACAGAAAACCGACTTCAGCTGCGGCGCTGCTGCACTGGCGACGGTGTTACGCCAGGCCTATTGGCTCGACGTCGATGAGGAGCACATCATCAAAGGCATGCTGGTCAACGCTGACCAGGACCTTGTTCGTACTCAAGGTTTTTCCATGCTCGACATGAAGCGCTACATAGAAAGCATCGGCATGCGTGCCAGGGGCTACAAGATTCCACCGGAGAAGCTTGATGCTGTAACGATCCCGGTGGTGGTACTGATGGAAATTCGCGGCTACAAGCATTTCGTCGTGCTACAGCGTTCGGATAAGGATTGGGTTTACATCGGAGACCCGGTGCTGGGACACAAACGCTACAAACATGATGATTTTGTCAAAGGTTGGAACGGTATCGTCTTCGCCATCGTTGGCCCCGGTTACGACAAGGCAAACGCCTTGCGCAGCCCACCAACGCCACTGACCGCGAAGAACAAACTGGATAACTTCAACCCTGTCAAAGATGCTGAATTGATGGACTTCGGATTCATACAGAGCGACTTCTTCTAATCGCCGCTTATAAAAAAATGGGACTGGATGTCCCGGGAGCAGCAGATGAAAACCTCATACTGGCTGGCCGCCGCCTGCCTGGCCGCGAGTGCGTCAGGCTATGCCAATGCAGGATTCACACCCATCGAAATAAAGGATCAAGAGCTCTCTGAGCTGCGTGGTCGGTATGTGATGCCGGGGCGGATTATCAGCTTCGGCATTGTTATGAGCAGTACCTGGCGCAACGCCAGTGGCGATCTGATCGGTGCAGCCGCCTCGATGCAGATTCAGCAGTCCACGATCAAACCCGAATTCTATGTTTCGACCATTAAAGAGGCCGGCAATATCGTCAACTCGGCGCAGAACGCCGTCGCCAGCGCCAACAATGGCGGCGCCGCCCCAACGACCCAACCGGCCCAACAACAAGGCACCGGCACCATCATTGGTGGCGCAGCCTTGAATACCAGCCAGGGCGTAACGCAAAGCGTGCGCGCAGCCGGTGATGACAATACCGCTTACAACAACGTTGCGATCAACGTCAAAGAAGCCAGCCAGGCCCCCGCCATTACGCCTTCCCAAGGCCAGGCTTTGATTGCAGGCCAGACCATCACCGGCAGCAACGCCGCCGGCAATGTCGCAGTTTCCGCTACCGGCGGTGGCGTGCAAATGGCAATTCAGGCCAGCGGCAATCAGGGCGCCGCCCTGCAACAGGTTGCCCAGAGCGGGCTGCTGCAGAACACCCGTTTGCTGGGCAGTTCGAACGTGGTCAATAACATGACTCAACTCAACGTTGTGTTGAACAATAACGGCATGAGTGCCGGCGCACTGGATTGCAACCTGACTCAACTCAGGGCCCTACGCAACATAGGATATTGAACTACGCTGAGTCTCGATCATTGGGCTTAAAGGGACGGCTTTTTCATGTATCGATCAGTATCACTGCGTGCTGCTGTATGTCTGAGTACGCTTCTCCCGGCGGCAATGCTGCAAGCTGCACCTGACGCCGATGTAGAAGCGCTAAAACAAGAACTAATGGAACTCAAGCAACGATACGAAGTACAACAAAAAGCCCTGGCGGTTCTCGAGCAACGTGTCCGCCAGGTCGAAGACCAACCCGCTGCGCCACAGCCCAAACGCCTGGTTAAATCGCCGGCAGACCTCAAAAGTCAAAAAGTGGCCGCCGCGACAGGAACCGGGGCAGCAGCCGCTTCGGGGGGAGCCGCAGGAGGGGGCACAGGCAGTTCTTATGGCCAATCGCTGGCCGATGATTCGCAACCCGCGCAATCGGTCTCCAACCTGTACGACGAGGCCAGTGGTTTCTTCGGTGGCGGTCGTTTCAGCGTTGAAACCGGCATCACCTATTCGCGCTACGACACCCGTCAACTGGCGCTCAATGGCTTCCTGGCGCTGGATTCGATCTTTCTCGGCAGCATCAACCTTGACCGGATCAAGGCGGATACCTGGACCCTCGACCTGACGGCACGCTACAACTACAACAACCGTTGGCAGTTCGATATCAACGCCCCGGTCATTTACCGCGACTCGACTTATCAGTCCGGCGGCGCGCAAGGCGGCGCATCGGGTGCCCTCAGTGAACAGGATGTCACTCAGGATCCGACCCTCGGCGATGTCAACGCAGGTATTGCCTACAAATTCCTCGACGAATCGCCGAACCTGCCGGATGCGGTAGTGACGTTGCGCGTAAAAGCGCCAACCGGCAAAGACCCGTTCGGGATCAAGCTGCGTCAGGCCCCGGGCGACAACACCAACCTCTTCGTGCCTGACAGCCTGCCGACCGGTAACGGCGTCTGGTCGATCACGCCGGGCATCTCGCTGGTGAAAACCTTCGACCCTGCCGTGCTCTTCGGTAGCTTGTCCTACACCCACAACTTCGAAGATTCGTTTGACGACATCAGTCCACGGGTCAACGAGAAAATTGCCGGTAAAGTGCAACTGGGCGACAGCTTCCAGATCGGCGCCGGTGTAGCGTTCGCATTGAACGAGAAGATGAGTATGTCGTTCTCGGTCTCTGATCTGGTGCAACGCAAGAGCAAGATCAAACAGGATGGCGGCGATTGGGAGTCGGTTGTATCCAGTGACGCCAACGCCGGTTACTTCAACATCGGTATGACCATTGCGGCCACCGACAACTTGACGATCGTGCCTAACCTGTCCATCGGCATGACCGAAGATGCGCCGGACTTTTCCTTCAGCCTGAAATTCCCGTATTACTTCTAACCACAGAAATCTGTAGGAGCAAAGCTTGCTCGCGAAGGCGTCAGTACATTCAATATTGATGTTGAATGTAACGGCCTCTTCGCGAGCAAGCTCGGCTCCTACACTGTTTTGTGGTGCAAATTAAACTGCGCGTACGCCATGATTCTGTAGGAGCAGAGTTTGCTCGCGAAGGCGTCAGTACATTCAATATTGATGTTGAATGTAACGGCTTCTTCGCGAGCAAGCTCGGCTCCTACACTGTTTTGTGGTGCAAATTAAACTGCGCGTACGCCATGATTCTGTAGGAGCAGAGCTTGCTCGCGAAGGCGTCAGCACATTCAATATTGATGTTGAATGTACCGGCCTCTTCGCGAGCAAGCTCGGCTCCTACACTGTTTTGTGGTGCAAATTAAACTGCGCGTACGCCATGATTCTGTAGGAGCAGAGCTTGCTCGCGAAGG
>NZ_JBIVMX010000009.1:119208-124798 GCF_044753305.1 Pseudomonas sp. NPDC088429
AAGGCGTCAGCACATTCAATATTGATGTTGAATGTACCGGCCTCTTCGCGAGCAAGCTCGGCTCCTACAGAAGGCTGCGATCTTTTGATTTAACGAATTTGATGTTTGTGCAGTAACCGGTAGAACGTAGGTCGCGAAACGCCCAGCACTTTTGCCGCCACACTCAAGTTGTCGCTGTGCCGATTCAATACATCGCACAAGGCCTGACGCTCGGCGCGGGTTTTATAGTCTTCCAGGGTGCCCATCGGCGTGGCGATCGACTGCTGGCTGATCAAACCCAGATCTCGCGCTTCAATCTGTCGCCCTTCGGCCAGCACCAAACCACGACGAACGCGGTTGGCCAATTCGCGCACATTGCCCGGCCAGTCGTGTTTGCCCATCGCAATCAGCGCGTCTTCACTGAAACTTCGCGGCCGCCGGCCGGTTTCGTGGCTGTAGAAATGCGAGAAGTGGTTGGCCAGCATCGACAGATCGCCATGGCGTTCGCGCAACGGCGCGGTGACCACTTGCAGCACATTCAGCCGGTAATACAAATCCTCACGGAAACGCTTTTTCTCGATCGCCGACTCCAGATCGACGTGGGTCGCGGCCAATACCCGAACATCCACGGGAATTGGCTGACTGCCGCCAACCCGCTCAATGTGCTTCTCCTGGAGAAACCGCAACAGATTGGCTTGCAACTCCAGCGGCAGATCACCAATTTCATCAAGAAACAGCGTGCCACCGTTGGCCGCTTCGATGCGCCCGACCTTGCGTTGATGAGCGCCGGTAAACGCGCCCTTCTCATGACCGAACAATTCTGACTGAATCAAATGCTCAGGAATCGCCCCGCAGTTGATCGCCACAAACGGTTTGCTGTGCCGCTGCGATTGTCGATGCAGGGTACGCGCCACCAGCTCTTTGCCCGTGCCGCTTTCGCCACGGATCAGTACCGGCGACTCGGTCGGCGCCAGTTTGCTGAGCAATTTGCGCAGTTCACGAATCGGTCGACTGTCACCGAGCAGTTCGTGCTCTGGCTGATCCACATGGATCGTGCCCTGCCCGCGCAAACGCGCCATGCCGAACGCACGACCAAGGGTGACCTGCACCCGCGAGACGTCGAACGGCAAGGTATGAAAATCGAAAAACCATTCGCAAACGAAGTCGCCAACGTTCTGTAAACGCAGGACTTCCTGATTCAGCACGGCGATCCATTCCGTACCGCTGCGGCTGATCAGTTCTTTGACGGCTTCGGGGCGTTCGAGGTGAAACGGCTGCAAGCGCAGCAAACCAACATCACAACTTCGGTCAGCGGCGTTTTCCAAAGTACAGCTGTCGACATCCCAACCTATCGCACGTAAACCGGGCAACAGGCGATGACAATCGTCGCAAGGATCGACGACCAATAAACGTCTTAATGCAGGCGCTTCGCTCATGACTGTTCCTTGGCGCCAAATTATAAGAAATGATTGTAAAAACAGTCATTTGGCAGACCTGGCTGTAACATTAGCAAGATTTTGACAGCGCCTTGTATCGATTGCTTATAGGGATACAAGCGAACCAGTTATAAGAAGCGAAGTTGTTAGTCAGCTATCGACTTTGAATCTTTCAGCCAGCTTTCAATAGCTGTCGACAAACTGAGTATATGAAAGAAAGTTGAAATTTCTTTGTTTCAGGTGTGACCTGTCACCGGGTTGCGTGCATCAGTACAAGTAACCAGCCGAACGGTAAGCCCAACCGACGGCACATCACTTGATTGGGCACGACAGAGAGAAGACCCCATGACCGCCCCGCTCCGTATCAACGAAGCTCTTTTGATTGCCAACCACGCGTTCAAACCGTTCCAGTGCGTGGCTTGGGCCCCACAAGACGGCAATGGCGAAGTCAGCCTGACCGTCATCGACCGCACCAACAATCACATTGGTCGCAAACAGATTTCCAGCAGTGACTATTCGGATCCGGCACAACTTGAATTGTTCTTGCAGCAAGCTCGCGCACAATTGAGCGAAGAAGGTTACGAGCTGCAATCGTGGTCGATGCCGCACTGAGCAGAGGGCGTTGCGGATGACTTCAATGTCATCCGCCCTCTTCTTGGTTAGTTGCCCTGTTGTTTTAACCCCGCGCACTTTTTACATCGCTAAGCAACGAAACCAGGCACAACTGCTTGGCAGGCTTGCATTTGGTTCAAAAAGACACTGTTTCGGCACAGTGCGACCCTCCGCCTGTTAGTTCTTACCGTTGTGCTTCTTTGTTATCAGGGATTGAATGTTCCGCTCATGCAGTTACCCACCCGGCTCCCGGGTTATGGTCAACTCGCAAGGAGATGCGTGCATGTTCAGCTCGAATGCTTTTGCGCTGGCAACCCCCATAAATAAAGTCGGACATCTTGATCAGACATTCGCTGCGACTGGCGTGGCGCAGGTTTATTTCGCCGGCAGCCTGTCGAGCATGACGCAAGGCGTGGCACTCGATCAGCAAGGTCGTGTATTGGTCGCCGCAAAAATCGGCACCGCTCATGGCAGCCGGTTTGGCCTGGCGCGATTGCTGGCCGACGGTTCTGCCGATCTTGGGTTCGGCCATCAGGGCAGCGTCATCGGCGAGTTCGCCGCCGGTTTTGAGGCCGCTGCCAGCAAGGTGCTGGCGCTGCCGGACGGCCGAATCCTGCTCGCCGGCCTGCATTATGAAAGCGCCCATCAAACCCTTCCCGCCCTTGCCTGCTTCGATGCCCACGGTCAGCCAGACCCGACCTTCGGCGACAATGGCCGGCAAGTCGTGCGCCTGCCGGGCAATCTGTCCATGGGCACACGCGATACCTGGCTACCGCCAGGCGTGCCCGGGGCCGAAGCCTGCGACTTCGCTGTGCAGGATGACGGGCACATCCTGCTGATCGCCAACCACCATTTCGAACTGGCCGACCACGCCGGCATGCTGATTCGCCTCAAACCCGACGGCAGTCTCGACGACACGTTCAACGGTCGCGGCTTCGTCATGATCCGTCACCTATTGCTCAATACCTGGCTCAGCAGCCTGCTGTTGCAGGAGGACGGGCGGATCGTGGTGGCCGGTTCGATCGACTTTCCGCAGGAAGGCCTGCTCGCGCGCTATCTGCCCGACGGCAGTCTGGATGAACGTTTTGCGGTGGACGGCTTTATGGCGTTCAAGGCTCAGGGGCGAAGCGCGCAGGTCAGCCAGGTGATTGAATCGGTGGAACACCTGCATTGTTTCGGCAGCAGCCGTGATCCGATTCGCTGCGTGGCATTGTCGCTGCACCATAACGGCCGCCCGGATCTGCACAGCCATGACGGTTTGGCGCAGCTGCTGGAAATCGGCCCGAGCGGTTGCCAGTGGAGCGCTGCGCAACGCATGGCAGACGGTCGCATGATCGCAGTCGGCGCGACCATCGGCGGCGTTGAAGCGGATTTTATCGTCGCGCGCTATTTGGCTGACGGCAACCTCGACCCAAGTTTCGGCGATGGCTGCGGCTGGCTGCGCACACGGCTGGGACGCAGCCTCGACACCGCCAACTCACTGGCCCTGCAAGCCGATGGCGGAATTCTGGTCGGCGGTTATTCACTGGATGGCAACTACCGGTCAATGGTCGCGCGCTACCTCAACCCATAACGGGCTGCAGGACGGTCGACCTGTAGGAGCTGTCGAGTGAAACGAGGCTGCGATCTTTAAAGTCAAAAGATCGCAGCCTCGTTTCACTCGACAGCTCCTACAAAGGAAGGCCGGGCCAAGTCATTAACAACTTGAACTTGCTCGACACATGCGGCAACTTGCGCGCTTCTTAAGACAAGGAGCAACCGATGTCCGGTTCAATGGCCCAGGCGTTCGCGCAAAATTTTCTCGGGCATTCGCCACGTTGGTATAAGGCGACCATCGTCGGATTCCTGATCCTCAATGCGCTGGTGCTGTTCACCGCAGGCCCGGTCGCTGCCGGTTGGTTGCTGGTGATCGAATTCATTTTCACCCTGGCCATGGCGCTCAAGTGCTATCCACTGATGCCCGGCGGCCTGCTGCTGATCGAAGCCCTGCTGCTGAAGATGACCACGCCACAGGCTCTCTACGATGAGCTGGTGCACAACTTCCCGGTGATCCTGCTGCTGATGTTTATGGTGGCCGGCATCTACTTCATGAAGGATCTGTTGCTTTATTTATTCTCGCGGCTGTTGCTGGGGGTTCGCTCGAAAGCGGCGCTGGCGTTGATGTTCTGCTTTCTCTCGGCGTTCCTGTCGGCGTTCCTTGATGCTTTGACCGTTACGGCTGTGATCATCAGTGCCGCAGTCGGTTTCTATTCGGTGTATCACCGCGTTGCCTCGGGCAACGATCCGCGTCAGGACAGCGAGTTTGCCGACGATCAGCACCTACCCAAACTGCATCACGACGATCTCGAACAATTCCGCGCGTTTTTGCGCAGCCTGTTGATGCACGGCGCGGTCGGCACGGCGCTGGGCGGTGTCTGCACGCTGGTCGGTGAGCCGCAAAACCTGTTGATCGGCCATGAGATGGGTTGGCACTTTGGCGAGTTTTTCAGCAAGGTCGCGCCGGTGTCGTTGCCGGTATTGGCGGCCGGTCTGGTGACCTGCGTATTGCTGGAGAAACTGCGCTGGTTCGGCTACGGCACGCTGCTGCCGGACAACGTGCGTGCGGTGCTGGCCGATTACGCCGCCGAAGACGATGCCGAGCGTACCCCGCGTCAACGCGCCGCTTTGCTGGTGCAGGGTGCGGCGGCACTGATTTTGATTGGTTGCCTGGCGTTTCACGTCGCCGAAGTCGGCCTGATTGGACTGATGGTGATCGCGCTGATCACGGCGTTTACCGGAATTACAGATGAGCATCGTCTCGGTAGCGCGTTCAAGGACGCGATGCCGTTTACCGCATTGCTGGTGGTGTTTTTTGCGGTGGTGGCGGTAATTCATGATCAGCAATTGTTTGCGCCGCTGATTCAGTGGGTGCTGGCACTGCCGGTCGAGCAACAACCGGGGATGCTGTTTATCGCCAACGGCGTGCTGTCGGCGATCAGTGACAACGTGTTTGTCGCGACCATTTACATCACCGAAGTGAAACAGGCCTTCCTCGCCGGACACATGAGCCGCGAGCACTTCGAGACCTTGGCGATTGCGATCAACACCGGCACCAACCTGCCGAGCGTGGCGACGCCGAATGGTCAGGCAGCATTTCTGTTTCTGCTGACCTCAGCGATTGCCCCGCTGGTGCGCTTGTCGTACGGGCGGATGGTGTGGATGGCGCTGCCGTACACCTGCGTGATGGGCCTGCTGGGCTGGTACGCCGTGAGCTACTGGCTCTAACCAACAGCGCATAACAACTGTGGGAGCGAGCTTGCTCGCGAAGGCGTCGTATCAGACAACTAATACGTTGAATGACACACCGCTTTCGCGAGCAAGCCCGCTTGTATGGTAGGACTCGAAGGGGTGGGTGGGACCAAAAGCCAGCTTCTGACTGTTAGCCCAGTACAGACTGTGGGAGACATCGGCCCCACCCCTTCCACCAAAGCGCCGATAAAGAATGCTTCGTTCTCTTCAGCGACGATAGAAACAAGCCTGCGCCTCTTGGTGAAACCCTTCGAGTGGAAAAACCTTACAGCGGG
>NZ_JBIVMX010000010.1:0-39110 GCF_044753305.1 Pseudomonas sp. NPDC088429
CCCGCTGTAAGGTTTTTCCACTCGAAGGGTTTCACCAAGAGGCGCAGGCTTGTTTCTATCGTCGCTGAAGAGAACGAAGCATTCTTTATCGGCGCGTTGGTGGAAGGGGTGGGGCCGATGTCTCCCACAGACTGGGCTAACAGTCAGAAGCTGGCTTTTGGTCCCACCCACCCCTTCGAGTCCTACCATACAAGCGGGCTTGCTCGCGAAGGCGTCGGCCCATTCAACATCTTCATTGCTTGACCTACCGCTTTCGCGAGCAGGCTCTGCTCCCACAGGTTATGTGTCGTGCACAAATTCTGCGGTTATCCCGGATGATTGTGGGAGCTGGGCTTGCCCGCGAAGGCGTCGGCACATTCAACATCTTCATTGCCTGCCCCACCGCTTTCGCGAGCAAGCTCTGCTCCTACGGGTTATGTGTCGTGCACAAATTCTGCGGTTATCCCGGATCATTGTAGGAGTGAGACTGCTCGCGAAGGCGTCGGCCCATTCAACATTTTCATTGCCTGACCCACCGCTTTCGCGAGCAGGCTCGCTCCCACAGGTTATGTGTGGTGCACAAATTCTGTGGCCATCCCGGATCATTGTAGGAGTGAGCCTGCTCGCGAAGGCGTCGGCACATTCAACATCTTCATTGCCTGACCCACCGCTTTCGCGAGCAGGCTCACTCCTACAGGTCATGTGTCGTGCATAAATTCTGCGGCCATCTCGGATCATTGTGGGAGTGAGCCTGCTCGCGAAGGCGTCGGCACATTCAACATTTTCATTGCCTGACCCACTGCTTTCGCGAGCAAGCTCTGCTCCTACGGGTTATGTGTCGTGCATAAATTCTGCGGCCATCCCGGATCATTGTAGGAGTGAGCCTGCTCGCGAAGGCATCGGCACATTCAACCTCTTCACAGCCTGACACCCCGCCGCTATCGCTATTCGGTGCTGGACACTGCTGCGAATTGTTCTGACACGTGAGTTGCGAAGGCTCTTCACAGATCAGTCGAACGATCCTACCTCTCCCGTCTACTCGTCCTACAGGTGATTTTACGACCGACGTCTACCGTTGAAAAAGGGGCGAAGAGCAAGGCCAGCAGGCCTTGACCTATTCGATTATCGAGACAACACTATACGCAGGCAACGTACAGAACATGGATGCTCTTTTTATCGAACTACCTGCGTTTCAGAAGCATCGAGACGATTATCTGGACGATGAGCTGTTTCGCAGCTTCCAGTTGGAATTGCTGAAAAACCCGGAAGCAGGCGACCTCATAGAAGAAACCGGAGGGCTGCGCAAAATTCGTTTTTCCGACCAGCGCAGAAACAAAGGCAAGCGTGGTGGTTTGCGGGTGATCTATTACTGGTGGTCCGGTTACGACCAGTTTTGGCTTTTCACCGTTTACAGCAAGAACGAACAGGACAATCTGACGCCTGCCCAGAAAAAACTTTTCAGACAAACGCTGGATAAAGAACTCAACACGAGAACCCACTATGAAACGTGACATTTTTTCTGAATTGATGGACGGCCTGGAAGCCCTTGCTGACGAGCGCCAAGGCAAAATAACGCTACACACCCACAAAGTTCAGCTGCCGAAACTGGTACCGATTACGGCTGAAGAGGTCGTCGCCATCCGTCAACAACTCAACCTTTCCCGATCAGTATTCGCGATGTATCTGCGCACTAACACCCGCACGCTCGAAAACTGGGAACAAGGACGCGCGACACCTAACGCCCAAGCCACCACCCTCATCCGACTGGTTGAGCGCTTTCCGCAAACCATCGATCAACTCGCAACCTTGAGCTAGACGAAACCTCCCAGTCCACATGACGAAATTGTAATTCCCTCATCACCTTGGCGTTATCCGCAGCTTGCAACGATGTCACCCGGCGACCATGCCGGCGGGCCCTCGCCCGTCGAACAATAAAACTCACGCCGAAGCACGTTCCCGTTCTGCCGAACTCCAGGAGTGACTGATGCTTAACCCTACAAAAATATCGATGGCCGCTTTAACGGTGGCGATCAGCGCCGGATCATCCATGGTAGTGGCGGAGGAAAAAGCCGAAGGCTTTATCGAAGGCAGCAGCCTCACCCTCCTCAACCGCAATTACTACTTCAATCGTGATCACCGCAACGGCCAGTCCAGCCCTACCGGCAATGGCTATTCCGAAGCCTGGGCGCACGCAGTAATCAGCAAGTTCGAATCCGGATTCACTCAAGGCACTGTCGGCTTCGGTGTTGATGCGTTTGCCATGATCGGCCTGAAACTCGACACCGGTGACGGCCGTAACGGCGCTCATAGCTCCTTCGATGTGTTGCCGGTCAACAGCGATGGCCAGGCGCAGGACGAGTACACCAAATTCGGCGGCGCCGCCAAAGTGCGCGCGTTCGATACGATCGTACGGGTCGGCGATGTGTTCCCTGCCACCCCGGTGGTCGCCGCTGGTGACTCGCGATTGCTGCCCGAGAGCTTCAAAGGCGTGACAGCCATCAACACCAGTATCGAAGGCCTGTCGGTACAGGGCGGTCGACTGCATGCAATGAGCCAACCGACCTCCAGCGACCTCAACGATAACTTCGCGACCTTCTACGCCGGCCCGGTCAATTCCCCGTGGATCGCCTACGGCGGCGGCGATTACGCGCTGAACAAGAACCTCACGTTCAGCCTGTATTCCAGCCGTCTCAAGGACGCCTGGAATCAGTACTACGCCGGCACCGCATGGACGTATCCATTGGCAGATGACCTGTCATTGTTCGGCGACCTCAACTATTACAAGGCCGTCGACGAGGGCAAACAACTCCTCGGCAAATTCAACAACAACATCTGGAGCGGCCGCGTCGGCGTCAAACTCGGCGCCCACTCTGTCGCCCTCTCCCACCAGCGCAACAACGGCAACGACGACTTCGATTACCTGCGCCAGTCCGACTCGATCTTCCTCGATAACTCCATCCAGTACAGCGATTTCAACTCGCCCAAAGAACGTTCCTGGATGGTGCGCTATGACCTCGACATGACCCCGTACGGCGTGCCGGGTCTGTCGTTCATGACCCGTTATGGTCGCGGCACCGATGCTGATTATTCCAACGCCAACGCTGTGTACATGCGCCGCGACGCGGAGGGTAATCCGCTCACCGATCAGAAGCGTTGGGAGCGCGATGTTGAAGTCAAATACGTGGTGCAAAGCGGCTCGATGAAAGACCTGTCACTGCGTTTGCGTCAGGCCACGACCCGCGCCACAGCGTTCGAGTCCGATCTGGAAGAAGTGCGGGTGATCGTCGAATACCCGCTGGCGATTCTGTGAATTTCATGAGCGATCAGATTCACCTTTAGAAGCTCCTTGCTCCTTTGGAAAGAGGTGAATTTTTTGGCGTCCTTCGGGGCGCCTTTTTTTACTCTGTGAAACACGAAAAACCTGTAGGAGCCGGCGCAGGCTGCGATCTTTTGATTTTGAAAGACACAACCAAAAGATCGCAGCCTGCGGCAGCTCCTACAAGTTTTGGCGATAAATCGGTTATCTGTTGAGCGAATTTGATCTAAGAAAACTGCACCACCCTGTCAGGTCTGACAGGTTACACCGCCAGTCTTTACCGCTAGCGTTAACCCGCCGGGCATCCTTTGATGCCACCCATCTGGCAGGGAGATTCACTGATATGGCCGTCGCCACCTCCATCATCGCTTACATACGTTTCACGGCCAGACGCAACGGCGGTTCGCTATGAGTGAGCAACCGCAGCAACAGTCAACGATGCAGATCAACACTCCCTCCCTGCCCAAAATGGGCGGAGCCATTCAAAGCATCGGCAAGGGTTGGGGCGGCGTCGGCACCACCGGCGCGGCATCGCTTGAATTGCCCCTGCCGATTTCCCCCGGCCGAGGTTTTGCCCCGGCGCTGGGGCTGGGTTACAGCAGTGATGTCGGCAACAGCCCGTTCGGCATCGGCTGGCACCTGACGGCCAACGCCATCACCTTGCGCACAACCAAGGGGGTTCCAGCCTACACCGGCAACGATATTGTCACCGGCCCCGGCGGCGATGTGTGGATGCCCGAGCGCAGTGACGACGACGGCAGCGTTATCTCCAGAAACGTCACGCGCTACAACGGCACCGATCTGGGCGTACAGCATCAGGTAGTGCGCTATTGGCCGAGAGTTGAAGGGGCTTTCAGCCTCATCGAGCACTGGTCAACCGCCACCGACGCAAGTGGATTCTTTTTGATTCACGGTGCCGATGGCAGCCTGCATATCTACGGCAAAACTCCCGACTCACGCCGAGCCGACCCGGCCGATCCATTGCGCGTCGGCGCGTGGATGATCGACGAAAGCCTCAACACGCGCGGCGAGCACATCGTCTACCAATACAAAGCGGAAACTGACGCCCCCGCCCCGCCGCAACTGCGCGACTACCGTGCGCAGCGCTACCTCAAATGCGTGTATTACGGCAACGCCAAGGCCCATCCGCACCTGTACGCCTGGGTCACCGACAGCTGGAAAGCCGAGCAATGGCACTTCCATTTACTGTTCGATTACGGCGAACGCAGCACTACCCTGGAAACCGCCCCCACCTACGCAGAAACACAGTCGTGGCCTGTACGCAGCGATCCCTTCTGGCATTACAGCTACGGCTTTGAACTGGGCACCCAGCGCCTGTGCCGGCAAGTGCTGATGTTTCATCACTTCCCCAAGGAACTCGGCGATACGCCCGTGCTGGTGCAGCGCCTGTTGCTGGAGCACCGGGCCAACCCGCTCGGCTACAACCATCTGACCGCCGCGCACATTCAAGCGTATGACGCACTCGGTCAGGTCGAAAGTCGCCCGCCCATGGAGTTCGGCTACAACGCTTGCGAGCTCGACCCCAAACATCCGGGCTGGACACAGTTTCCCGACATGCCCGGACTCAATGACGGCCAGTTCTATCAACTGGTCGACTTGTATGGCGAAGGCCTGCCGGGGGTGCTGTGTCGTTATGATCAAGCGTGGTATTACCGCGAACCATTGCGCTGCGACAGTGGCGGCGACGACGTCTGCTACAGCGACTGGAAACGGCTCGAAAACATTCCGGTGGCCGACAGCAGCAAAGCGATTCACCAATCGCTGACCGACCTGACGGGCGACGGCAAGCTCGACTGGGTGATCGCCATGCCCGGTATGCACGGCTTTTTCACCCTTGGCCCGGATCGCGACTGGTCAAACTACGTTCCCTTCAAGGCGTTCCCCAACGAATTCCTGCATTCAATGTCACGCCTGACTGATCTGGTCGGCGACGGCCTCAGCGACCTCGCACTGATCGGCACCAACAGCGTGCGTCTGTATGCCAATCGCCGCGAGCACGGGTTCGCCGACGGCGTCGACGTGCCTCATCGTTATAAATTGCCCGACGGTGACGACGATGAGCTGCCGTCATTGCTGCATACGCAAACCGAAGTGGTCGCGTTCGCCGACCTGCTCGGCAGTGGCCAGCAGCATCTGGTGCGCATCCGCCACAACGAAGTCAAAGTCTGGCCGAATCTGGGGCGCGGGCGCTTCGGCAAAGGGTTTGTGCTGTGCGCGCTGCCGTTCACCTACAGCGAGTTCAATGCGGCACAGGTTCTGTTGGCCGATCTCGACGGCTCCGGCGCGGCGGATCTGCTCTACCTGGAACCCAAGCGTCTGCGTGTGTTCATGAACCACGCCGGTAGTGGATTCGAGCAAAGCAGTATCGACCTGCCGTGGCCCGAAGGCGTGCTTTACGACCGACTTACCCAGGTCAGCACCGCCGACCTGCAAGGGCTGGGTTGCTCAAGCCTGATCGTCACGGTGCCGTACATGGCCCCTCGACACTGGCGCTACGATTTCGTCAAAGCCAAGCCGTATCTGGTCAACCGCACCTGCAACAACATGGGTTCCAGCAGCGGCGTCACCTACCGCAGTTCGGCGCAGGAATGGCTGGATGAAAAAGACCAGCAACACGCGGCGGGCATCGAAAACCCGATCTCCCAATTGCCCATGGCGCTGCATGTGGTCAAGCAGCAAACCCAACACGACGACATCACCGGCAACACGCTGACGCAGGGCTTGAGTTATCGCGGCGGTTATTACGACCGCTTCGAGCGCGAGTTCCGTGGCTTTCGCCTGCTCACGCAGACCGATACCGAAGCGACGCAAGCCGAACGCGCGAGAACCGGTTTCACCGCACCGATCCTGAGCAAAACCTGGTTCCACACCGGCGAGGATATCGACCCTTCCCGCGACGGTTATTACACGGGCGACCCGTCTGCGGTGGCCCTGCAACCCACGCTGTTACACGATCACGCGGCGCAACCCATCGAGTCACCAGACGAAGACCTCCAGCGCGAAATTGCCCGCTGCCTGAGCGGCAGAGTCCTGCGCTCGGAGGTCTACGCCGCAGACGACGATCCCGCCACTGCCGTGCCTTACGCAGTTCAGGAAAGCCGCGTCGCCGTGCGCGTGTTGCGGCCCAAAGGTGAGCACAATCCTTACGCGGTGGTGCAGCCGCTTGACCTGGAATCGATCAGTTATCAATACGAGCCAGACATCGCCGATGACCCGCTATGTCAGCACACACTGAACCTGGAATGGGATGAATACGGCAGCGTCATTCATGGCTTTACCGTGCACTACGCCCGGCGCAAAACCTTGAGCGATACACCGCCGTTCAGCGACGAATATCACCAAACCTGGTGGAAGGATGCCCACGACGATGCCCAACAAAAGTGGTACCTGACGCAAACCAAAGCGCTGCACCTTCACCTGCCAAATCCAGAAGCCTGGCGCCTTGGCCTGCCCTATCAGGCGCGCGGCAACGCACTGGTGCTCGACAAGCCGGCGCTCACCGCCGCCAACATCACCCATGAGTATTTTCTGCGACAAAGCGTCGACGACGGCGCGTGGGCGAAACAATCCGTGCTCACAGGCTTGTCGATGCAGCTCTACATGAACCCCGCCAACAACCAGCCCCTTGCACCCGGCCAAGCGACGTTCGAAGGTTTGCCCGCGTACATAGAAACGGCGGAGCTGGATGCCATCGCCCTCAGCGCCTACGACAAACTCAAGGACGCCGAGGGCAACATGCCCTTCAACCTGAAAGAAAAACTCGAGTCACCGGAAGTCGGTTACCACATCATGGATCTGTTCCTGCCTGAAGTGAAAAACACCCCACCGACCGATCCGGACGATGCAAAAAATTACCTGTGGTCGGTGCGTAAAGGCTTCCCCACCTATCACGCGCTGGATGGTTTTTTTAACATCCAGAAGTATCGCGAAACCCTTAGCCACGGTGAGACCCAGGTCTTTTACGACGACTATTGGTGCCTGACCAATGCCGTCACCCTGCCCGATGGCTGCACGACCCGCACGCTCGATGTGGATTACCGGAGCTTTCTGCCGGCCGCCATCGAAGACGCCAACTGCAATATTCAGGAGGCGCGTTACGACGCATTAGGCCAAGTGTTGGTCACCAGTTTCCACGGCACGGAATTAGGCCTGCCGGTGGGTTTTGATCGACTGGAAACCTACGTCCCGCCTGCCGACCGCCACCCGGCGATTGCCATTGCCGACCCGAAAAAAGCCATCGGCAATTTCGCCAGTGTCAGCTTCAGCGATCCTTTCAGCTGGATGGGCCATGTCTCACGCACCTCACCGCCCTCCCCTGAATGGCAGGCATGGGCCAGACGTGAAGGATTCATCCTGCCCGGCGGCCACTTCTGCGACAGAGCGCGGCAGCATCTTGCCGCCGTGCAAACCCCAGACGCGAACGAGAAAATCCTCAAGGAACAACTCGACGCGGCCCACCGCGAACCGATCCATGCCGTCGCGATGTTGGCTGACCGCTACCCCGGTGATCCGGAGATGCAAGTGCGGGTCAGCATCGCCTGCTGGGACGGCTTCGGTCGGTCGCTGCAAACCAAACAGGAAGTCGAGCCAGGCAAGTCGTGGCAGGTCGGGGAAAACGGCGAATTAATCCTCGACTCCGACGGCAAGCCTGTCGAGGCCGATGTGCCACGCCGCTGGCGTGTCAGCGAGCCGGTCGAGTACAACAACAAGGGCGAAAAAGTACGCATCTACCGACCCTACTTTGCCGATCAACCGCGCTACATCAACGATCATTCAATGCGCGTGCATGCCTTCCATGATCAGCAGTTTTACGATGCGGCCGGTCGCCCGACCGAAACCATACTGGCGAAAAACATGCTCCAGGGTAATCCGCCGCAAATGAAGCCGTTACGTCGGGAGACGTGGTACTGGATCTGGTGCAACGTGGCGTTTGATGAAAACGATCTGTTTGAGCCGCCGCCGGAACAACCGCGCAAGAAGTTTCCATTCATATGAGTTCAGGGATTGATGCATTTACCCCGAATCTCACTGCCACCGATAGCCGTGGTTTGCCAGTACGGCAGATTGCCTATTGGCGGCAGGATGTCAGCCAGCGTGAAGCGCGAGCCACGATTCAGCAGCATGACGCTGCTGGTCGCCTGGTGGCGCAGCAGGATCCGCGGTTGCTGGCGGATGCTTCGGCGCCGGCGAATCTTGTGTCGATTTATTCGCTGTCCGGGAAGGTATTGAGCACGGTCAGTGTGGATGCCGGCTGGCGGCTCAGCTTGTCGGGTGAAGCGGATCAAGCGTTGTTGGGATGGGATGGTCGGGGGAGTCAGCGCTGGACGGAGTATGACGACCAAATCCGGCCAATCGCGGCGTTTGAGCACGCAGTTGATGCTGGTTATTTGTGTGCCGAGCGTTTTGCCTATGGCGGCGACAATCCGGCATTTTCCGCGCGAAACCAGTGCGGGCAACTGATTCGCCACGACGATCCCTCAGGTACGCAATTGTTCGAGCAGTTCGGTTTGGCGGGTGAAGTTTTACAGCAGACACGTCATTTTTTGCAGACGCTGGAATCACCCGACTGGCCGGCGTCCGTTTCCGAGCGAGACACGTTGCTTGAGCCCGGTGCCGGGTTCACGGCCCGCACACGATTTAACCCGCTGGGCGAGGCCATCGAACAAACCGACGCCAAAGGTAACCGGCAGATGATCAGCCACGCTGTCGACGGCCTGTTGCACGAGGTTCGTTTGCAACTCGCGAAGGACGTCGCGCCGAAGGTATTGGTCAGCGCCATTCAGTACAACGCCCACGGTCAGACTGAGCGGGAAACGGCCGGCAACGGCGTGATCACCTCGCTGGAATACGCCGCTGACGACGGTCGGCTTTCGCGGTTGCAGGCCAAACGTGGCAGCGACGCTCTGCAAGATTTGCGTTACGTCTACGACCCGGTAGGCAACGTGCTCAGCATTGAAGACGCCGCCCTGCCCGTTCGCTACTTTGCTAATCAGCGGATTGAACCAGTTAATCGCTACGTTTACGACAGCCTCTATCAGTTGATCAACGCGACGGGATGGGAGGCTGGCTGTTCTAATCAAGGCCCGACATTTTCGCGGTTTGACGATCCGGCGTCGTGCGCCAACTACACCCAAAACTACCGCTATGACCGTGGCGGTAATTTGCTGCAGTTGACTCATGACGGGCCGCAAAGTCACGGTCATCGACTGGTGGCGGCTGCGCAGAGCAATCGGTGTTTGCCGGTGCTCAATGGTTTGGAACCGAACGACGAGGACTTTCGCAAAAGCTTCGATGCCAACGGCAATTTGCTCAACCTTCAACCGGGGCAGGTTTTGCGTTGGGATCTGCGTAACCAATTGCGCGATGTCAGACCCGTGGCGAATGACCGTGAGGGTTACGTTTACGGCGCCGACGGTATGCGCGTTCGTAAAGTGCGCTCTACACAGAACAACGCCCGAACGCTGATTTCGGAAGTTCGTTATCTGCCAGGTCTGGAACTGCGCACCCACAGCGGCACGGGGCAAGTGTTGCAGGTAATCACCGTGCAGACCGGGCGTAGCAGCGTGCGCGTTTTGCATTGGGAGTCCGAGCCACCCAAAGACATTTCGAACGATCAATATCGGTACAGCCTCAATGATCATCTCGGTTCCTGCGCGCTCGAGCTGGACAGCTCAGGCGACATCATCAGCCAGGAGCGCTATCACCCGTTTGGCACGACCGCGTGGTTTGCCGGGCGCAGCGAAATCGAAGCGGGTTACAAAACCGTGCGTTATTCGGGGCAAGAGCGAGATGCCACGGGGCTTTATTATTATGGGTTCAGGTATTACGCGCCGTGGATGCAACGTTGGCTGAATCCGGACCCCGCGGGATACGTAGACGATCTTAACTTTTACAAAATGACCATTAACAATCCGCTTGTCTTTATCGACAAATTAGGATTGGCCCCGGTATACGCTGAAGGTATGGAGGCACAATTAGCACCACATACCAATCTAATTATCGAACAACCTGAGGCGAATGAAAATTTTTTTGTATCTTACCGCGTACAGGGGTTGAAAGAGCGCTTGTCAGCAGCTGACGAACTATCAAAAGGTCGGGCCGAACATGTAGCAAACGCATTCACACACAAAGTCATCCTGAAAACCATTGTCATGACAGAGCCCAAAATAAAGGACATTGATAGCAGCAAAGTCAGCAAGTACTTCAACATGATTAATAAACACGAATGGGAGTTCAAACAGAATTACAAATTCAAAGACTCAGGAAATGTGTTTGCCAACGATATATTCAGGCACCAGTACAAAGTAGCTTCAGAAAAAAACAAAAATTTTGGCGAGCTTCCCAGCGCCATTCGAAGATCTAAAGTAAAGAATGACACGACATTGAAAACAACTGAAGGCCTTCAAAGTGGCACCCCCGAGCTACTCGATGCCTTCTTCAAAACACCCAACGGCAAAACAACTCAAAGAGTGATTGAGGATTTCGGTATGGTCGCGACGAAGGTTACAACAGAAGCAAACGGAAAAGACCTGGATTTCGTTGTTACCGTTAAGCCACTGGGTGATTACCAAACCATCAACACGCTTCAGGTGCAACCAAAAAGAACAAGCAAAGCTGCGGTATTTACAAAATTGACAACCACTTGAGAGCACTCGACGATCTCAATATCTTTGCAGGTGATGCTGCTGATAATTGCAGCAAGCTTGAATCGACAGTGCGTTTCAATAAGGGTGACTATATGGGTGTCAGTTCACTTACCCCAAACGTCGCAGTAAATGACAATCGTGGCTTGCCGGTGCGGCAGATTGCGTACTGGCGGCAGGATGTCAGCGAGCCTGAGGCGCGGGTGACGACTCAGCAACATGATGCGGCTGGTCGTCTGGTGGCGCAGCGGGATCCGCGGTTGATGGCGGATGCTTCGGCACCGGCCAATCTTGTGTCGATCTATTCGTTGTCGGGGAAAGTGTTGAGCAGTCTCAGCGTCGATGCCGGGTGGCAAGTCAGTTTACTGGGTGGGGCCGATCAGACTGTGTCGGGATGGGATGGTCGGGGGCGTCAGCGCAGGACGGAATATGACGATCAGGTTCGACCGCTGGCGGTGTTTGAGCAGGGGGTTGATGGCGAGTTGTTGTGTACCGAGCGTTTTGACTATGGCGACGACTATCCGGCATGTTCCGCGCGTAACCAGTGCGGACAACTGATTCGCCACGATGATGCGGCGGGTACACAGCTGTTCGAACAGTTCGGTTTGGCGGGTGAGGTGTTACAGCAGACACGCCATTTTTTGCAGACGCTGGAGTCCCCCGACTGGCCGGAGCCCATTGCCGAGCGTGACACGTTGCTTGAACCCGGCGCCGGGTTCACGGCCCGCGCACGGTTTAACCCGCTGGGCGAGGCCATCGAACAAACCGACGCGAAAGGTAACCGGCAGATGATCAGCCACGCTGTCGACGGCCTGTTGCACGAGATTCGTTTGCAACTGGCAAAGGACGTCGCGCCGAAGGTATTGGTCAGCGCCATTCAGTACAACGCCCACAGTCAGACTGTGCGGGAAACGGCCGGCAACGGCGTGATCACCTCGCTGGAATACGCCGCGCAGAGTGGTCGCCTGACACGACTTCAGGCCAAACGTGGCAACGACACTCTGCAAGATTTGCGCTATGGCTACGACCCGGTAGGCAACGTGCTCAGCATCGAAGACGCCGCTCTGCCCGTTCGCTACTGTGCTAATCAGCGGGTTGAACCGGTTAATCGCTACGTTTACGACAGCCTCTATCAGTTGGTCAAAGCGACGGGATGGGAGGCTGGCGGTTCTAATCAAGGCCCGGCATTTTCGCGGTTTGACGATCCGGCGTCGTGCGCCAACTATTCGCAATCCTACCGCTATGACCGTGGCGGTAATTTGCTGGAGTTGACTCATGACGGTTCGCAAAGTCACGGTCATCGACTGGTGGCGGCTGCACAGAGCAATCGGTGTTTGCCGGTGCTCAATGGTTTGGAACCGAGCGAAGAGGACTTGCGAAAAAGTTTCGATGCCAACGGCAATTTGCTCAACCTTCAACCGGGGCAGGTTTTGCGTTGGGATCTGCGTAACCAATTGCGCGAAGTCAGCCCCGTGGCGAATGACCGTGAGCGTTACGTTTACGGCGCCGACGGTATGCGCGTTCGTAAAGTGCGCTCTACACAGACCAACGCCCGAACGCTGATTTCGGAAGTTCGTTATCTGCCAGGTCTGGAACTGCGCACCCACAGCGGAACGGGGGAAGCGTTGCAGGTGATCACCGTTCAAGCCGGACGAAGCAGCGTGCGGGTTTTACATTGGGAATCCGAGCCGCCGAAAGACATCGCCAACGATCAATATCGTTACAGCCTTAATGACCATCTCGGTTCCTGTGCGCTCGAGCTGGACAGCTCAGGCGACATCATCAGCCAGGAGCGCTATCACCCGTTTGGCACGACCGCATGGTTTGCCGGGCGCAGCGAAATCGAAGCGGGTTACAAAACCGTGCGTTATTCGGGGCAAGAGCGAGATGCCACGGGACTTTATTATTATGGTTTCAGGTATTACGCGCCGTGGATGCAACGTTGGCTGAATCCGGATCCCGCGGGATCGAGTGATGGTCTGAATTTCTATGTGATGGTGCGAAATAATCCAGTGAGACTTCGCGATCGTCGGGGTTTGCAGGGTGAAGACTTCTTCGGTGCAACATTCCACAGTCTTGACCTCTCGGCTCAAGGTTGGGCCAAACACGCGCTGGACAAAGGACTGACAGCGACAACATTGCAACGTTTTAACAAAGCGACTGGTCGTTACTCCGAAACATTTGACTATGAAGTTTTGGAAGTCGGCGCAGCAGAGTCTTCATTGGCAGGCGAACAGGTAATCGAGACGCTGGCCGGATTTAAGAAGAAGTACGAGGAACTGGCGCGCATTGAATGCAGCAGTGGTAAAAGCAAGTCCCCGCTGCACGAATCGATGATGGCAGCCGCAAAACATGCAGAGCGTATGCATGATTTTGCTAAAGAGGCCTACCAAGGTGATAGCGCGGCGGCTTCAAGCACGAATAAAGACCGTTTTTTCGCGCTGGTACAGCGTGTAAAACCAGATTTTGCGAATCACCAGTTATTGGCCGTGCAGAAAATATCCATGAGTCAACCAGACTCCACTACCCACAGAGCGTTTGTCAGTGGTGTTGTTCTTCACCCTCTTACCCGTCCCGAAGTGAGAGAAAACTTTCGCAATCAGCCTGGAAAAGAGGCAATTCCGATTTTGCAGGTCGCCCGCACCTTCATGACGATTAAAAGCTTGAATAAAGCCAACAAAGACATGCCATTGAAGGACGTTATGTTTGGTTCTACAAATAAAGATGACTTGAAAGTGCCGGGTAGGCTTGGCGCCACGGTGACGCATGAGCCTACGCATGTACCACTTCCGAAAATAACGGCCGGATTTCTCAGGCGATAACGACAAATGCGCATTTCGCCAGCGACGCGCATGAGCGTCGATTCGTTAACCCCCAACTGCACAGCCATCGACAGCCGTGGCATGGTGGTGCGGCAGATTGCCTATTGGCAGCAAGATCTCAGCAAGTATGAGGCAAGGAAAACCGTTCAACAGCGTGATGCGGCGGGAAGGATAACGGCCCAGCAGGATCCACGTTTGATGACGGATCCTGCTGCACCTGCCAACCTGGTGTCGACGTATTCGCTGTCCGGAAAGGCGTTGAGCACCGTCAGTGTTGATGCCGGATGGCGTGTCGATCTTTTCGGGGCGGCGGATCAGAGTATTTGGGGATGCGATGCAAGGGGAAGTCAGCGTCAAGCGGGATACGACAACCTTCTTCGCCCGATCGCGGTATTTGAGCAGGCGAATGATGATGCGTTGTTGTGCACCGAACGCTACGAATATGGCTGGGCTGATTCAGCATTTTCCGAGAGAAACCAGTGCGGGCAGTTAATCCGCCACGATGAGTCGGCTGGAGTTCTGCGATTCGAACAGTTCGGCTTGGCGGGTGAAGTTCTGATGTTAACCCGGCATTATCTGCTCGCACTTGAAGTGCACGACTGGCCTGAGCCAGTGCCTGAGCGTGAGGCTTTGCTTGAGCCCGGCACCGAGGCCACAAGCCGTTCGCGGTTCAATGCACTGAGCGAAGTCATCGAACAAACTGACGCCAGAGGTAATCGACAGTTTTTCAGCCAGACCCTCGCCGGCCAGTTGCGCGAGGTTCGTCTGCAATTGGCGAAGGACGTCGCGCCGAAGGTGCTGGCCAGCGCAATCCAGTACAACGCCCTCGGTCAGACTGAGCGGGAAACGGCCGGCAATGGCGTGATCACCTCGCTGGAATACGCCGCTGAGGATGGTCGTCTGAACCGGCTTCAAAGCAAACGTGGCAGCGACGCTCTGCAAGATTTGCGTTACGTTTACGACCCGGTCTGCAACGTGCTCAGCATCGAAGACGCCGCCCTGCCCGTTCGCTACTTTGCTAATCAGCGGGTTGAGCCGGTTAATCGCTACGTTTACGACAGCCTCTATCAGTTGATCAAAGCGACGGGATGGGAGGCTGGCGGTTCTAATCAAGGCCCGGCATTTTCGCGGTTTGACGATCCGGCATCGTGTTCCAATTATTCGCAAACCTACCGCTATGACCATGGCGGTAACTTGCTGGAACTGACGCATGACGGGCCGCAAAGTCACGGTCATCGACTGGCGGCGGCTGCGCAGAGCAATCGGTGTTTGCCGGTGCTCAATGGTTTGGAACCGAGCGACGAGGACTTTCGCAAAAGCTTCGATGCCAACGGCAATTTGCTCAACCTTCAACCGGGGCAGGTTTTGCGTTGGGATCTGAGCAACCAATTGCGCGAAGTCAGACCCGTGGCGAATGACCGTGAGCGTTACGTTTACGGCGCCGACGGTATGCGCGTTCGTAAAGTGCGCTCTACACAGACCAACGCCCGAACGCTGATTTCGGAAGTTCGTTATCTGCCAGGTCTGGAACTGCGCACCCACAGCGGAACGGGGGAAGCGTTGCAGGTAATCACCGTTCAGACCGGGCGTAGCAGCGTGCGCGTTTTGCATTGGGAATCCGAGCCGCCGAAAGACATCGCCAACGATCAATACCGCTACAGCCTCAATGATCATCTTGGTTCCTGCGCGCTCGAATTGGACAGCTCAGGCGACATCATCAGCCAGGAGCGCTATCACCCTTTCGGTACGACCGCATGGTTTGCCGGGCGCAGCGAAATCGAAGCGGGTTACAAAACCGTGCGTTATTCGGGGCAAGAGCGGGATGCGACGGGGCTTTATTATTATGGGTTCAGGTATTACATCCCGTGGTTGCAGCGCTGGCCAAATCCGGATCCAGCAGGGACGGTTGATGGACTCAACCTTTATGTGTTTGCGACGAACAATCCTTCCAGCGGATATGATTTTCAGGGATTGAAATATAGAGGCAAAGAAGACCGTTATGAAAAAAGGGCACTGAATGATGTCGGCAACCTGACAATTGGATACCGCGGCAAAACGCAAGCCTTGAAGGAAGGTGATCTGAATTTTTCTTGGGCGAATGATGTGGCCCTGGCACTGAGCGTTGAATTGATAAAGGCGACCATTGAGGAACTCGATACAGGCCACCTCGACAATTTCGAAATTTTTTTAAGAGGAAATAACACACCAGGAACACATGATGTACCACTGATCGTAAGCGCAAAAAAATCTTCCAATGCCTACAAGTCAATTCTCAAGGAATTGTACCGGTATCAAAAAGGAGGCGACCTGCGTGATCAAATCGTTTATCTGAGAGGCGAGCCAAATCCGGAGGGAACACACGCGTTCACCTACAGAGAGGACCCGAATCGACGAGTCTATGTCCTTGATCGCTTCATGAAGGAGGATATTGTCGGACGAAGCAGAACGTTTATTCACGAGCTATCTCATTTAGCCGCAGGGACAAAGGATCACTTCTATTACCCACTGAGATTTCCGAATATCACCGAAGAAAAATCACTAAGTCAGCTTAAGAACGTACCTGTTTTTGCGAAACACGAGCACCGCACTCAACGGAGGTCTGGCAATATTAATCTTGAATATCATCAAATCACGAATGCAGACACGCTAGCCGTTTATCCCTTATTAAAGTTAACTGAAGCGCGAACTAAAGAAGCACTTCAGAAAGCTGCCTCACCTATCGAAAAACAAACGTTTTTCGGGAGCATCATAAAATTCATTCGTGGCAAATCTTAAATCTTTTCGATATCAAACGCCTATTGCATCTTTTTGGTAAAAAATCCTTAGCGCGCCCTCTATCTTCGCGGAAAAGTCTGACCGCAACGTATTAAATGTCACTCAATCTGCGGCATATCGAGACACTGTGAGAGTGAGCCTACTCGCGAACAAATCAGCACAGGCAAAATTCTCATCGCCTGACTTATAGCCATCGCGAGCAGGCTCACTCCTACAGGGGTTAGGCAGCGGGATCGACGTTATCCAGTGCCTTGTTTACCGCCAATTCACCGAGCATGACCACTTGCGCAATACCCAGCAGGGTCTTGCGATGCGTGCCTTCGAGCAAGGCTGCGAAGTCGCCGAGCATGACGGTGGCCGAGGCGAGGGATTCGCAGGCGTTGGCCAGTAAGAATTCGCTGAGGGCAAATGCGCTCCACAGAAATCGATATAACACTGAGCAACTCAGAAAAACGTCCAAGAGTCTACTGTCAACTCTGACAGTAGATCACCGAATAAAAATATCGATACTATCGAACGGCTGCTTTTAGAAGCGGCTCAATATATTCATTACGTAAAGGAATAGACATGAGCAACTCTACTGAAATCTCTACCACGTCGTTGACTGGCCACTTTAAAGCTATTACCACACACGACAGCAAGCCGTACTTGACCAGCGATACAGTGACTTACAGCAGCGACAACGTGACCGGGCGCCAAGGTGCACGCGAACTTCTACTGACATTTAAAAAAGGCACTCCACCAGGCGAATATCAATTTGACAAAGGGCATTTTACAGGAGGACGACTCACGAGCCAGCTTCCAGGCCCAGGGATCATCAACACACGATTCATTGTCATCCAAGGTGACTTAACGTTAACTGAAACAAGTCTTTCTAGAGTCACAGGCGCGTTTCATATCAAACTGATTGGCACACAAGACCCCAACGAAAAAATCGAGCTTAAGGGCACATTTGATATTCAAGACATTTAATAACCAACCTCTTCATTTTCGTTATAAACAGCGGCATAGAGCCAGAATTGATGCCGAAATAAAATCCGCTCACTGTAGGAGCTGCCGAAGGCTGCGATCTTTTGATCTTAAAAACCAAGATCAAAAGATCGCAGCCTTCGGCAGCTCCTACAGGGGATTGTGGTTTTTTTCAGGTTCCGCCGTTGCGACACACGCCCGCCACGCTGTATTTGATTGTGTTGAGCTGTCCCTTCGAATCTTCGTACGTCATCGCTGTAGGCACCACGGCGCACGCCGCCTCTGGCTTGACCACGCTCACCACTTTGACCACGTCCAGCTTCATCCCGTACGCGTAATCCTTCACCACCGGCGGCGCTTTGCCTTGGCTGGCGGCGTACTGTTCCATGGCTTTGCTGTTGGCGCTGAGCGCGCGTTCGAAGGTGCGATCACCGCCGCCCTCGGCCAGTGCATTCACCGACACTGCCATCGCTGCAGCGAACGCCATCCGTTTAAAAATCTTCATGTCCATTGCCTCATCGAATAGCCCGGCATCGGCAGTCGATGACAGGCTTGGTCACGTTCCGAACGCTTACAGCGCTTTGGTTTTGTCGTCTTTTTTCTCGTTCAACACGACAGGGTCGCGGGCCTGTTCCTTGGCAACGAAGAGTTCGACGGAGCGGTCGTTGGCGGCCATCATTTTTTCGAACGTGCGGTCACCGCCACCTTCGGCCATGACCAGGGAAGACACCGCGAGCGCGGCTGCGAAGGCACTGAGTTGGGCAAGTTTCATGGTTGATTCCTCGTTTAAGTAGCTGACGGGATCAAGGTAACAAGGTGAACCTTTCGTGACGGTGGCGGGGAAATTACAGATCCGTTATCTGCCGAAACACCCAAATTCCCAGACCAGAAAGAAACCCTTGTGGCGAGGGGATTTATCCCCGATGGGGCGCGCAGCGGCCCCTCTCTTGATCCAGAAAAGAAGCGGGCCTGCTGCGCAGTCCATCGGGGATAAATCCCCTCACCACAGGGGTTTTTGTTGATTTATGGGATAGGGGTTATGTCCTCATCCCGGCGATGGGCGAGTTGGTAGAGGGCCGGCAAGATCAGCAGTGTGAGGATGGTCGAGGAGAGGATCCCGCCGATCACCACGGTCGCCAGCGGACGCTGCACTTCAGCACCGGTGCCAGTCGCGAGCGCCATCGGAATGAACCCCAGCGACGCCACCAGCGCTGTCATCAACACTGGCCGCAAGCGTGTCAGTGCACCTTCGTTAATGGCATCGGAAAGCGAACGCCCCTCCTCCCGCAAATTACGAATAAACGCGATCATCACCAAGCCATTCAGCACCGCCACACCCGACAACGCGATAAACCCCACCCCCGCCGAAATCGACAGCGGAATATCCCTTAACCAAAGCGCCATAACCCCGCCGGTCAGCGCAAACGGGATCCCGGTAAACACCAGCAGTCCATCCTTCAGGTTGTTGAACATCATGAACAACAACCCAAACACCAACAGCAACGCCACTGGCACGACAATCTGCAAACGCTTGGCCGCCGATTGCAGTTGTTCGAACTGCCCGCCCCAACTCGTCCAGTACCCGGCCGGCACTTGCACATCACGCTCAATCACTGCACCGGCCTCGCTGACAAACGAACCGATGTCACGCCCACGCACGTTGGCGCTGACGATCACCAGGCGTTTACCGTTTTCGCGGCTGACCTGATTCGGGCCGAGCACCAGATCGAGGCTGGCGACTTCCTTGAGGGCGATAAAACCGATCTGACTCGCCGTGCCATTCACAGAAGGCACCGGAATCAGCAGCGCCGAGAGTCCGTCGATGTCCTTGCGCATGGCATCGGACAAACGCACGACCATGTCGAAACGCCGATCGCCTTCATACAAAATCCCCGCCTGACGCCCGCCCACCGCAACGGCAATCGTGTCCTGCACATCCCCCACATTCAGCCCATAACGCGCAGCCTTGTCGCGATCGATATTGATGGTCAGCACCGGCAACCCGGTGGTTTGCTCGACCTTCACTTCAGAGGCACCGTTGACCTTTTGCATGGCTGCGGCAATCTTCGCCGCCGTGGCGTTGAGCACGTCCATGTCATCGCCAAACACCTTCACCGCGACATCGCTGCGCACCCCGGAAATCAGTTCGTTGAAGCGCAACTGAATCGGCTGCGACAACTCATAGTTGCTGCCGGGCAAGGTCGCCGCAGCGGCTTGCAGTTCCGCCATCAAGGTTTCGCGCGACTTACGCGGATCCGGCCACTGCTCTTTCGGCTTGAGCATCACGTAGCTGTCGGAGATGTTCGGCGGCATCGGATCGGAAGCGATTTCGGCAGTACCGGTACGGGCAAAGACGCGTTCGACTTCCGGCACTTTCGCCAGAATCACCCTCTCCAGTCGCTGCTGCATATCCACCGATTGCGTCAGGCTGGTGCCCGGTACGCGCAGCGCTTGCAGGGCAAAATCCCCTTCGCTGAGGCTCGGCACAAACTCGCTGCCCATACGACTGGTGAGCACGCCGCTGAGCACGATCACAGCCAACGCAGCGCTCACCGCAACTGCGCGATGACTCATCACCCAGGCCAGCGCCGGCGCATAAACGCGGCGTGCACCGCGCATCACCGCGCCCTCTTCTTCCTTGACCTTGCCGGTCACGAACAACGCAATCGCCGCCGGCACAAAGGTCACCGACAACAGCATCGCGCCGAGCAAAGCGATGACCACAGTGAACGCCATCGGATGGAACATTTTCCCTTCGACGCCGCTCAACGCGAAGATCGGCAGGTACACGACCATGATGATCAATTGCCCGAAAATCAGCGGTCGCCGCGCTTCTTTCGCCGCCGCAAACACCTCCTTGAAACGCTCGGCGCGGGTCAATAAACGCCCATGATGCTGCTGCGCATGGGCCAATCGCCGCAGGGTGTTTTCAACGATTACCACCGCACCGTCGACAATAATCCCGAAGTCCAGTGCGCCGAGACTCATCAGGTTGGCGCTGACTTTGTTGCTGAACATCCCGGTGAAGGTGAACAGCATCGACAGCGGAATCACCATCGCAGTAATCAGCGCCGCGCGGATATTACCGAGGAACAAAAACAGAATCGCGATCACCAGAATCGCGCCTTCGATGAGGTTCTTTTTCACCGTGGCGATGGCTTTGTCGACCAGGTGTGTACGGTCGTAAACCGGCACGGCGATCACGCCTTGGGGCAAGGATTTATTGATCTGTTCAAGCTTGCTGGCCACCGCTTGCGAGACCGTTCGACTGTTCTCGCCGATCAGCATGAACACCGTGCCGAGCACCACTTCGCGACCGTTTTCCGTGGCCGCGCCGCTGCGCAATTCGCGGCCGATTTCTACCGTCGCCACGTTTTTCACGCGGATCGGCGTGCCGTCGACATTGGCCATGACGATATTGGCGATGTCCTCGGTGCTCGCCACTTGCCCCGGTGCGCGAATCAGCAATTGCTCGCCGCTGCGCTCGATGTACCCGGCGCCGACGTTGGCGTTGTTGCGCTCCAGCGCGGTGACCAGATCAGTGAGCGTCAACTTGTACGCCGCCAGCCGTTTCGGATCCGGCGCGATCTGATATTCCTTGGCGAAACCGCCGATGGTGTTGATCTCGGCCACACCCGGCACGTTGCGCAATTGCGGCTTGATGATCCAATCCTGAATCACCCGCAAATCGGTCGGCGTGTAGCTTGTGCCGTCGTCCTTGAGCGCGCCCTCCTTGGCTTCAACCGTCCACAGAAAAATCTCGCCGAGCCCGGTGGAAATCGGCCCCATCATCGCTTCCGCGCCTTCGGGCAATTGCTCCTTGGCGATCTGCAAACGCTCGTTGACCAACTGACGGGCGAAGAACAGGTCGGTGCCGTCCTTGAAGATCACCGTGACTTGCGACAGGCCCGAACGCGATAGCGAACGGGTCTGCTCCAGCGCCGGCAAACCGGCCATTGCGGTTTCAATCGGGAAGGTGATGCGCTGTTCGGTTTCCAGCGGCGAGAACCCGGCAGCGCCGGTGTTGATTTGCACCTGGACGTTGGTGATGTCGGGCACGGCGTCGATCGGCAGTTTTTGATAACTGGCGATACCGAGGCCGGCCATAAGCAGAACGGCGAGCAGGACGATAATGCGCTGCTCGATGGCAAACTGGATCAGGCGTTCGAACATGGGTGTCTTCCGGATCAGTGGCTGTGCTCGGCTGAGGCTTTGCCCAGTTCCGATTTGAGGACGAAGCTACCGGCGCTGGCGACTTGCGCGCCCGGCTCCAGCCCTTGGGTGATTTCCACCTGGCCCGCCGCGCGACTGCCCAACTCAACCGGGCGCGCTTCGAAACCATCGTCGGTGCGTACGAACACCGTCGGTTTGTCCTCGACGGTCTGGATTGCGGTTTCCGGTACGGCGACTTTCGCTTCGCGGCTGTCGGTAGCGACCAGCGCGGTGACGAACAGACCGGGGCGCCATGAGCCTTGCGGGTTTTCCAGGGTCACGCGCACGGTTGCAGTGCGGGTTTGTTCGCCGAGCAAACTGCCAACATAGGCCACGCTGCCAACAACTTCGGCGTTCAATTCCGGCGCGCTGACGGTGACCGCTTTACCCACTTGCACCATGTTCAGATCCTTCGGTGAAACGCCGAACGTCACCCACACCCGCGACAAATCCGAGAGCGTGAACGCTGCCGTGGTTTCATCGACCACCTCACCCGGCGTCAGGTGCTTTTCCACCACCACGCCGTCAAACGGCGCGCGCAATTCGTAGCGATTGCCGCCGGTGGCGAGCACGCTGCCGCTGAGCACGCTGATCTTTTGCCGCGCATTGCTTACGGCGATTTTGGCTTCTTGCAGAGCCTGACGCGCCTGGAGGAAATCCTGTTCGGCCGAGATCTTGTCCTGCCAGAGTTTTTTCTCCCGCTCATAGGTCGTGCGCGCCAACGCCAAACGCCGTTGCGCCGCCGCTTGTTCGCTGCGCTGATCGGAGATCTGCTGACTGGCGATCACCGCGAGCAGCTGGCCCTTCTTCACCGTCTGCCCGAGGTTGACCGAGACCGCCTCGACCACCCCCGGCACGCGCGGCACCACGTGGGCGGTGCGGTCATCGTCGAAGCGCACTTCACCGGGAAACGGCAAGCCGAGGCTGATGTTTTGCGGTTTCGCGTCAGCCAATTGAATGCCGGCAGCGGTGATTTGCTCGGCGCTCAATTCGATGTGCCCTTCTTCGCCATGCTCAGCCGCAGCGCCTTCTTCAGCGTGATCGGCGTGATCCGCCGCTTCATCGGCATGCGCGTCGATGGAGGCAGTGCCCGACCACATCGAGCCCACACCAATGCCCAACGCCAATGTCGCCGCAGCGACCACAATCAGTTTTTTGTCCATGGAAACTCCTCTGCGCCGTGCCATCGCGCAGTGCTCAAAAAGATGAAATTCAAGGGCTGACGGCGAGCTCGCCGAAGATCCGTTCGATGCGTACGCGGGCGTCGGTGGCTTCACTGACGGCCTGGATGTATTGGCTGCGCGCGGCGATCAGCGTGCGCTGCGCATCGAGCACATCGAGGAAGCCGAATTTGCCCATTTCGAAGCCGCGCGTGGCGCTGTCGACCGCACGTTGCGCGGCGGGCAGGATGGTCTGGTTGAAGGCTGTGACTTCGCCGTTGGCGGTCTGCCATTGCTCAAGACTGGTCTGGATTTCGGTGCGCAACCGCAGTTCGGTAGCGTTGCGCATATCCCGTGCCTGATCGGTGCGGCGCGCGGCGGCGAGCACGTTGCCTTGATTGCGGTTGAACAACGGAATCGGCATCGACAGCCCGACCACGTTGACCCGTTCGCGTTCGGTTTCGCTGTATTGGCTGCCCACGCTCACGGTCAGATCGGGGATGCGCTGGGACTTCTCCAATCCCAATGAGGCTTCGCGCTGATCGATCTGTAGTTTGGCCAGACGCAGCTCAGCGGTCTCATTCAGACGCTCGAGTAATCTTGTCGGCGGTGGAACAGCCATCAGGCTTTTCGCCGGTGCCTGCACCTTGGTCGATGCCGGCAAAGGCACGCCCATCACCTGCGCCAATTGTTGATACGCGTTGGCCTGATCGCGCTCGGCGCGGCTCACTTCAATACGTACTTCCGAGAGCTGCACTTGCGCCCGCGTGCCTTCAACCGGCGACGATTTACCGGCCTCAATGCGCCCGTCAGCCACGCGCAAACCCTTCTCGGCGAGTTGCAGCGATTGTCGAGACAGATCCAGGCGTTGCTGCGCGGTTTGCGCACTGTTGAACGCTTGAATCACATCGGCGCGCAAGGCATTGCGCTTGCGCTCCAGTTCGATGCCGGCGGCGTCCTGCGCGCGGCTGGCGACGTCGATCCGTGCACCGCGTTTGCCGCCCAGTTCAATCGGTTGGCTGAGCATGATCGTCGTGGTGCGCGAATCGCGGCGAGTGTCTTCGGCCTCCCAGGAAACTTCCGGGTTGGGGATCAAACCAGCCTGCACACGATCACCTTCGGCAATGCCGATTTCCCACTGCGCGGCGGCCAGATCGGGGTTACCGGCGAAGGCGCTTTGCAGGGCTTGATCCAGCGTCAGCGTCGAGGCATTCGCCAGGCTGGCACTGGCCAAAAACAGCAGGCTACCGAGTGTTTTTTGCAGGCGTGATCGCGCCGTCAGTTCAATTAAACCGGGCAATGGCAGACTTCCTTTATTCAAGAATCTTTGATGCCGCCACGGTAGGGTTTTGAACTTATCGACAAGGTGACTGGAACATTACAAATCCGTTATCCACGGTTGGAACTAGTTGTTTTGTTCTAGGATGCGAAGTGCGAATGCTGTTGTCGTAATACATGGAAACAAATGCGGGTTAGATATCTGCTGAACAGCACTTGCCTGAATCAAAGTTATGGAAGTTTTGGGGTTCCCGCTGCGACCGACTGTCGCAGAACCCTGGTTTAAAGCGCTTGGTCGTTGACCCTGTAGCCACTACAACCTTTATTGTGCGGACTTCCCCTCACCCCAGCCCTCTCCCGGGGGGAGAGGGAGCCGACCGAGTTGTCTGGCGGTATTTATCGACCTGTTACATCAAGTCGATTATGGATTCAGTAAAGCTTTTTCACGTCAGCGTAGTTCTGAAATATCCCCCATTCAATCCCCTCTCCCTCCGGGAGAGGACTAGGGTGAGGGCCCTTTTTAATCAAATACCCATTAAATATAAGTGGTGAAAGATCATGCGAATCCTTGTCGTCGAGGACGAGCTTAAAGCTGCCGAATACTTGCATCAGGGATTGACCGAAAGTGGATATGTGGTTGACCACGCCGCCACCGGCGCCGATGGTTTGCACCTGGCGCAACAACAGGCCTATGACCTGATTATTCTCGATGTGAACCTGCCCGAACTGGACGGCTGGGGCGTGCTCGAACAACTGCGCAAAACCCACGCCACGCGGGTGATGATGCTCACCGCGCGCGGACGTCTGGCCGACAAGATTCGTGGCCTCGATCTGGGCGCCGACGACTATCTGGTCAAACCGTTCGAATTCCCCGAACTGCTCGCGCGGGTACGCACCTTGATGCGTCGCAGCGAAAACATTCCGCTGCCACAGGTGCTGAAAGTCGCCGATCTGGAACTCGACCCGGGCCGCCATCGCGCATTCCGTGGCGAGCAACGCATCGACCTGACCACCAAGGAATTCGCCCTGCTGCACCTGCTGATGCGCCAGTCCGGCGAAGTGCTGACGCGCACGCAAATCATCTCATTGGTGTGGGACATGAATTTCGACTGCGACACCAATGTGGTCGAAGTGTCGATCCGCCGCTTGCGCGCAAAAATCGACGACCCGTTCGACAGCAAACTGATCCACACCCTGCGCGGTGTCGGCTACGTGCTGGAGGCGCGCGAATGAAACCGGCCAGCCTGTCGATGCGCCTCGGTTTGACGGTGAGCATTCTCGGCGCGCTGCTGGTGGTGTTTCTGGCGATCCTTGCCTATTTCGCCCTGACCCATGAGCTGAATGCGCTTTCCAGAGACAGTCTGGAAAAGAAGATGCAACAGGTCGAGCACAGCCTGTCGTTGTACGTCGATGCCAATGAAATCAGCGGTAAACCGCATATTTTGCTCGATCAGGTGATGGGCCATGACAACCTCACGCTGATGATTTATGACCGCTTGAATCAGCGTTCTCCGCTGCTCAAATCCGGCTCGGGACTGGCCGAGCCACGGGTTGAATTGAAGGCGGTTCGCGCCACCACAGATCAGTTGACCTACAGCGACAGCACCGACGCGGAAGGGAAGAAATTCCTCACTGCCTCGAAACTGATTCGCCTCAAGGACGGCAACAGCGTGCCCGTGCTGCTGTCGGTGGATAACGCCCACGATGAGGCGTTGCTCAGCGCCTATCTGCGCTCGACGCTGATTGCCTTGCCGCTGTTGCTGGTATTCATCGGCCTCACGGCGTGGGGCGCGGTACAACGCGGACTGGCGCCGATGCGCGAGTTTCGCAAAGTCGCGGCGATGGTCTCGACCCAGGATCTCGATCATCGCCTGTCGGTGGTGAACATGCCGCAGGAGTTGAGTGAACTGGCGCAAGGCATCAACTTCATGCTGCATCGACTGGACGCCGGGGTGCAGCAGTTGTCGCAGTTCTCCGACGACCTGGCGCATGAATTGCGCACGCCGATCAATAACCTGATGGGCAAGGCGCAAGTGACGCTCTCACGCGAACGCAGCGTTGAGGAATACAAGGATGTGCTGGTGTCGTGCACCGAAGAACTGGAGCGCGTGGCGCGGATCGTTTCCGACATGTTGTTTCTGGCGCAAGTGAGTCATCCGTCAGCGCTGGCGCCGTTTGAATCGGTGGCGCTGGAGGTTGAAGTGACGAAGGTGGCAGAGATGTTTTCGTTGTCGGCGCAGGACAAGAGCATTCATTTGAACGTGGTCGGGAGCGCGACGGTGCTGGGTGATCGGCTGATGATTCAACGGGCGATTTCGAATTTGTTGTCGAATGCTTTGCGGCACTGCCCGAACGGGAAAACCGTCACGTTGTTGATAGAACAAGGTGCGACGCAGACGTCGTTGCTAGTGAGCAATCCCGGCGCCGGGATCGAGGCGCAGCATCTACCGTATCTGTTTGACCGCTTCTACCGAGTCGATAGCAGCCGCTCAAGAACGCAGGGAAGTACCGGGCTGGGGTTAGCGATCGTGCGCTCGATCATGAGCCTGCATCAGGGGGTGGCGGAGGTGAAGAGCTTGCCGGGAGTTATGACCGTTTTCCGCCTGGGCTTCCGCACCACCGAATCATCCCTGTAGGAGTTGCCGCAGGCTGCGATCTTTTGCTCTTGTTTTTTAGATCAAGATCAAAAGATCGCAGCCTGCGGCAGCTCCTACATAGATTTTCGGACATAGTGTGGGCTGAAGAAGTCTATGAATTGGCAGTGCTGAAATATTCTGGCTATATTTGTCCAGAATACAGGGGTGAGCCGATGATCATCGTTCCGCTGGCTGAAGCAAAAAACAATTTATCCAAACTCGTCGATGATGCCGCTGCTGGCAAAGTCATTACGATTGCCAAGCATGGCCGAGCGATGGCTCGCCTCGTTCCCGTAGGAAAACCCAGCGCACAGCGAATTGGCGCAATGAAAGGCAAACTGGTGTTGCCCGACGATTTCGACTCACCATTGCCCGATGACATGCTTGATGCATTTGAGGGCACTCAAGCATGAGGCTTCTGCTCGACACGCACATTTTGCTCTGGACGCTCAGTGATGACGCGAGACTGTCCGGCAAAGCCAGAAAACTGATTGAGAACGCTGCCGATGTCTACATCAGCGCCGCCACCTTTTGGGAAATGGCGATCAAGGTCGGGCTCGGCAAGCTGAATGTTGATCTGGAAGAAGTCCGCCAATCTTGCCTTGATAGCGGCTTCATCGAACTGCCGGTGACTGCAGAACACGCCATCGCCGTGAAGGATCTTGAGCACCATCACCGGGATCCGTTTGACCGCATTATCGTGGCCACAGCAATGACCGAACCGATGAAGTTGCTCACGGCTGATCCTTTGGTTGCTCGGTACACCGACCTGGCTGTTTTGGTCTGACCTGATACCCCAGAAGCCTCAGGGCAGATGGCTTGCCAGCGATGGCGGTGGGTCAGTTGATTTCGATGTTGAATGGCAGACCGCATTCGCTTGCAGGCAAGCTCCCACAGTGACCTGCGGCGTGCGTGGAGTCTGTGGTCATCGCAGAAAAATGTGGGAGCCAGCCTGCTGGCGAAAGCGGTGGGTCAGTTAATTTTGATGTTGGATGGTAGGCCGCAATCGCGAGCAAGCCCGCTCCCACAGTGGTTTGTGGCGTACCCAAATTTTGTGAACACTGCAAAAACCTGTGGGAGCCGGCTTGCCAGCGATGGCGGCGGGTCAGTTGATTTCGATGTTGAATGGTAGGCTGCAATCGCTTGCAGGCAAGCTCCCACAGTGACCTGCGGCGTGCGCGGAGTCTGTGGTCATCGCAGAAAAATGTGGGGGCCAGTCTGCTGGCGAAAGCGGTGGGTCAGTCAATTTTGATGTTGGATGGTAGACCGGATTCGCGAGCAAGCTCGCTCCCACAGTGATTTGTGGCGTACCCAAATTTTGTGAACACTGCAAAAACCTGTGGGAGCCGGCTTGCTCGCGAAAGCGGTGGGTCAGTTGATTTCGATGTTGAATGTGAGGCCGCTTTCGCGAGCAAGCTCAGCTCCTACAAAAGCAAGATCAACAGATCGCAGCCTTCGGCAGCTCCTACATGGAATCGCGGCGAACTCGCATCCAATTAGGCCGAGTGTCAGCTCGCCTGCTTTTGATCTTAGAGCCCGTCGGGAGGCTGAGTGGAGGGATTCATACGGGGAAAGCATCGAGAGGAGGTGCAGCGAAGCAAACCGTAGGCGATGCCCCCGGATGAACCCGGAACGAAGGAACCCGAGCCTTAGCGAGGGCCGGACGTCAGGGCACAGCGTTTTGGTTACTTTTGGGCGTCTGCAAAAGTGACCCGCCGTAAGGGCGGAACCCTAACCAGCCACCCCCGCAGCAACGGATATGTACACCACCAGCCAAAAAAAAACGGCACCTCCCAGTGCCGTTTTCCAGCTTCAATGTTTACTTCCGCGCATCCGCCCAAGATTTCAACAGCTCGTTATAACTCACCGTCTCCCCCTTAGGCTTCTCATTCGCCAACTTAGGCTTCGGCGCCCCCGGTTGATCAAACCAATATTGCGCATCCCGCTCCGGATTCATCTTCGGCGCACACACCGCCTGCGCCTTCGAACGCTCCAGACGCGTCATGATCGCATCCTGATCCTTGGCCAACCCATCCAGCGCCTGCTGCGGCGTCTTCTCACCACTCGCCGCCTCAGCAATATGACTCCACCACAACTGCGCCAGACGCGGATAGTCCGGCACGTTAGTCCCGGTCGGCGTCCACTGCACCCGCGCCGGGCTGCGATAAAACTCAACCAGACCACCGAGCTTCGGCGCCAGATCAGTCATCGCCTGCGAGTTGATGTCCGACTCACGAATCGGCGTCAGCCCGACAATGGTTTTCTTCAGCGACACGGTTTTCGAGGTCACAAACTGCGCATACAACCACGCCGCCAGTTTCTGCTTCTCAGGCGTCGACTTCATGAACGTCCACGAACCCACGTCCTGATACCCGAGCTTCATGCCCTCCTCCCAATACGGCCCGCGTGGCGACGGCGCCATTCGCCATTTCGGCGTGCCGTCGGCGTTGACCACCGGCAGGCCCGGTTTGGTCATGTCGGCGGTAAACGCGGTGTACCAGAAAATCTGCTGGGCGATATTGCCCTGCGACGGCACTGGCCCAGATTCGGAGAAGGTCATGCCCGCCGCCTCCGGTGGCGCATAAGCCTTCAACCAATCGACATATTTTTGCGTAGCGAACACAGCGGCCGGGCCGTTGGTGTCGCCGCCACGGGTCACGCTGGAACCGACCGGATGGCAGTCCTCGACGCGAATCCCCCACTCGTCCACCGGCAAACCGTTGGGCAAACCCTTGTCGCCGCCACCGGCCATGGAGAACCAGGCATCGGTGAAGCGCCAGCCCAGCGACGGGTCTTTCTTGCCGTAATCCATGTGCCCGTAAACGCGCTTGCCGTCGATTTCCTTGACGTCTTCGCTGAAGAATTTGGCGATGTCTTCATAGGCCGACCAGTTCACCGGCACGCCCAATTCGTAGCCGTACTTTTCCTTGAACTTGGCTTTCAGATCGGCGCGCTCGAACCAGTCAGCGCGGAACCAGTAAAGGTTGGCGAATTGCTGGTCAGGCAGTTGATAGATCTTGCCGTCCGGCGCGGTGGTGAACGAGATGCCGATGAAGTCTTTTATGTCGAGGGTCGGCGAGGTGAAATTCTTGCCTTCGTTGGCCATCAGGTCGGTGATCGATTCGGTTTTGCCGTAGCGAAAGTGCGTACCGATCAGGTCCGAGTCGTTGACCCAGCCGTCATAGATATTTTTGTCGGACTGCATCACCGTCTGCATTTTCTCGACCACGTCGCCTTCTTGCAGCAGGTCGTGGGTGAGCTTGATCCCGGTGATTTCGGTGAATGCCTTGGCAAGCACTTTCGACTCGTATTCGTGGGTGGTCAGGGTCTCGGAAACGACCTTGATTTCCATGCCGCGAAACGGCTCGGCAGCCTTGATGAACCACTTCAATTCTTCGAGCTGCTGTTCAGCCGTCAGGGTCGACGGTTTGAATTCACTGCCGATCCATTTTTTCGCCGCGTCTTCGTAGGCATCGGCCCACGCGGCGGCGCTCAAACCGCTGAGTGCCAGCATGGCTGCCAATGAAATGCTATGTCGCAGCTTATTGTTTTTGTCGAACATAGAGACCTCCTGTTTAGGATTTCGGAGCACGGTTGCCGATTGACTCGACTAGCCCCAACGCATCACAGCCAACAGCCACACCAGGGACAACGCGGACGCCACCCAGATGCTCCAGTCGGTGGCGCCGATTACCAGCAAATGCAGGTAGGCGCTGCCGAGAAGACCGATAAACAAACGATCGCCACGGGTGGTGGCAATCGGTAGAAAACCTCGCCGCAAGATGCTCGGCGAACGCAATTCCCACGTGGTCATGCCGACCAGCAGCAGACCGATAACGATGAAAAATGCTGCGGTGGGTGTGGTCCAACTCATCCATTCCATCATCAGTTCCTCAGACCCGACCGAGGGCAAAGCCCTTGGCCACGTGGTTGCGAACAAACCAGATCACCAGCATGCCCGGCAGAATGGTCAACACCCCCGCCGCCGCCAGCACGCCCCAATCGATACCCGATGCTGAAACCGTACGCGTCATCACCGCCGCAATCGGCTTGGCGTTTACCGAGGTCAACGTGCGCGCCAGCAGCAACTCGACCCAGGAAAACATGAAGCAGAAAAACGCCGTGACGCCGATACCGGAGCCGATCAGCGGGATGAAAATCTTCACGAAAAACTTGGGGAAACTGTAGCCGTCGATGTAGGCGGTTTCGTCGATTTCCTTGGGCACGCCGGACATGAAGCCTTCAAGAATCCACACCGCCAATGGCACGTTGAACAGGCAGTGCGCCAAGGCCACAGCGATGTGCGTGTCGAATAGCCCAATCGACGAATACAACTGGAAGAACGGCAGCAAAAACACCGCCGGTGGCGCCATACGGTTGGTCAGTAGCCAGAAGAACAGATGCTTGTCGCCAAGAAAGCGATAGCGCGAAAACGCATAGGCCGCCGGCAGCGCCACACTCAACGAGATCACCGTGTTCAGGCTCACGTAATACAGCGAGTTGAGATAGCCGTTGTACCAACTCGGATCGGTGAAGATCACTTTGTAGTTCGCCAGCGTAAATTCCTGTGGGAAAAGCGTCAGGCCGCCGAGGATTTCGGTGTTGCTCTTGAAGGACATGTTCAGCAGCCAGTAGATCGGCACCAGCAGGAACAGGATGTACACCAGCAACGGAATAAGCTTTCTTTTGCTCATGGCCGGGCCTCAGCGGTTGGCGTCGGAGTGCGTCATGGCGGTGTAGAACAGCCAGGACACCAACAGGATGATCAGGAAGTACACCAGCGAAAACGCCGCTGCCGGACCGAGGTCGAATTGCCCTACGGCCATTTGGGTCAACGTCTGACTCAAGAAGGTCGTGGCATTGCCCGGCCCGCCGCCGGTGAGCACGAACGGCTCGGTGTAAATCATGAAACTGTCCATGAAACGCAGCATCACTGCGATCAGCAGCACGCTCTTCAACTTGGGCAACTGAATGTGCCTGAACACCGCCCAGGCTGAGGCTCGATCGATGCGCGCCGCTTGGTAATACACATCGGGAATCGCGCGCAATCCGGAGAAGCACAGCAACGCCACCAATGAAGTCCAGTGCCAGACATCCATCACCAGCACCGTCACCCAGGCGTCCATGGTGTTGGCCGCGTAGTTGTAGCTGATGCCCATCGCGTTGAGGCTTGAACCCAGTAGACCAATGTCGGCGCGGCCGAAAATCTGCCAGATGGTGCCGACCACGTTCCACGGAATCAGCAGCGGAATCGCCAGAATGATCAGCACCACCGACGACCAGCGGCCCTCGGTCGGCATGGTCAACGCGACGGCGATGCCCAGCGGAATTTCAATCAACAACACGCACGCCGAGTAGATGAACTGACGCAGCAACGAGTCGTGCAGACGCGGATCGAGCAGCACTTGCTTGTACCAGTCGGCACCGACGAAGTAGCGGCTGGACTGGTCGAAGATGTCCTGCACCGAATAGTTGACCACGGTCATCATCGGGATCACCGCACTGAACGCCACCAGCAGGAACACCGGCAACACCAGCCACCAGGCTTTGTTGTTCTGCACCTTGTTCATGGCTGCACCTCGCTGCTGTCGGCTTCTAGCAGAAACTCATCGGCATAAACCATCAGCCACTGCGCCGGAAAACTGATGTACGCGGTGCCCTGCGGCACCGGTTTGTCTTCGGCCAGACGCACTTTCAGCGGTGCGCCGTCGAGGTCGAGGGTCATGATCTTGTAGGTGCCGAGGTCTTCGACGTGTACGACGTTTGCCTGCATCGCGTCATCAAACGGTTCGTCCCACACGTGAATGAATTCAGGACGGATACCGACCTTCAGATTTTTCCACTGGCCGTGCTCGATATGTCGCTGCATGGCGTCGGACAACGGCAAGTGCGTCGAGGCGAAACCGACGCCGCCGGGTTGCGGCTGCACCTCGATCAGGTTCATCCCCGGGCTGCCGATGAAATAGCCGACAAAGGTGTGGCTCGGCCGTTCGAACAATTCCCGTGGCGTGCCGAACTGCACAATCTGGCCGCCGTACATCACCGCGATCTTGTCGGCGAAGGTCGAGGCTTCCAGTTGATCGTGGGTCACGTAGACCATGGTGATGTTGAACTGCTCGTGGATCTGCTTGAGCTTGCGCCGCAGTTTCCACTTCAGGTGCGGGTCGATCACCGTCAGCGGCTCGTCGAAGAGGATCGCGGAAACGTCATCGCGCACCAGACCACGGCCCATCGAGACTTTCTGTTTTTCGTCGGCGGTAAGGTTGCGTGCCTTCTTGCTCAGGAGGTTTTGCAGGTCGAGCACTTCGGCAATTTCCTGCACCTTGCTGTGCACTTTCGCCTCGGCCATGCCTTGATTGCGCAGGGGAAAGGCAAGGTTATCGAACACGGTCATGGTGTCGTAGACCACCGGAAACTGGAAAACCTGAGCGATGTTGCGCTTCTCCGGCGTCAGGTCGTTGACCGCTTTGCCGTCGAACAAGACGTGGCCCTGCGAGGGGCTGAGCAATCCGGAAATGATGTTGAGCAAGGTCGACTTGCCGCAACCCGATGGGCCAAGCAAGGCGTAAGCGCCGCCCTGCTCCCAGACATGATCCATCTCGCGGATCGCGTAATCCTCCGCGCCGCTCGGGGTTTTGCTGTAGCTGTGGGCGAGGTGCTGCAAACGGATTTCGGCCATCAGGCAACCCTCGCGACACGCCGGCCCGGTGCTTGCACCAGACGGCCCTGCGCATCGAAAACGAACAGTTTGTGGGTCGGGATGTAAATGCGGATCGGCGCATCGACGTCGTATTCGTGAACGCCGGGCAGGTGCAGCACCAGCAGGAAATGCTCGTTGCGCACGTGCAGGAAGGTTTCCGAACCGCTGATCTCGGCGACTTCGACGGTGACCGCCAGTTCGAGATCGTCATCGTTGCTCGGCACCAGCGAGATGTGGCTGGGGCGCACGCCAAAACGGAACTCGCCCTCGCCCACCGGGCGCAGATCGACGTTCAACGGGAAGTGCACAAAATTGGCGAAACTAACTTCGTTGCCGGCGATGCGCCCCGGCATCAGGTTGATCGGTGGCTCGGAGAACAATTCGGCAGCGAGCACGGTTTGTGGCTGGTGATACACCGACGTGGACGGGCCGCTCTGAATCACCCGGCCTTCGTGAAGAATGGTCGTGGTGCCGCCGAGGGCCAGCGCCTCGTTGGGTTCGGTGGTGGCGTAAATCGCAATGGTGTGGCGCGCCTTGAACAGCTCGCGCATTTCCTGGCGCAGCTCCTCGCGCAGTTTGTAATCGAGGTTGACCAGCGGTTCATCGAACAGGATCAGCTCGGCGTCTTTGACCAAGGCGCGGGCCATGGCGGTGCGCTGCTGCTGGCCGCCGGAGAGTTCCAGCGGAAAGCGTTGCAGAAACTTCTCGATGCGCAACATCCGCGCTGTTTCCTGCACTTTGCTGTGGATGATCTCTTTCGACACACCGGCCTGCCGTAGCGGCGAGGCGATGTTCTCGAACACGGTCATGGTCGGGTAATTGATGAACTGCTGATAGACCATCGACACGTTGCGCAGGCGCACCGGGCGTTGGGTGACGTCGACGCCGTTCATCAGGATGCGCCCGCTGTCGGGCTTGTCCAGACCAGCCATCAAGCGCATGAGGCTGGTTTTGCCGGACAGGGTGCGACCGAGCAAAACGTTGAACGAACCGGCTTCGAATTTCAGGCAGGCATCGTCGATCCAGGTCTGGCCCTCGACGGTGCGGCTGACGTGCTCCAGGGTGAGTGACATGGCTCGGCCTTTTTATTATTGGAGTCAAGCGACCTGTGCACGGGAGCGAGTTTCGTGCCAGAAATGGCAAGTGATTGATTTGGCGCGAAAATCGTTGAAAACGCAGGGATTGGGCGTTCATTGCTGAACACATTTGAACAGTCGGGCGATTGACAATGAACAATAGTGAACAACACTCTATGAACGCTTTTTGCGAACCGATCCCCCTGTAGGAGCTGCCGCAGGCTGCGATCTTTTGATCCTGTTTTTTTACCATCAAGATCAAAAGATCGCAGCCTGCGGCAGCTCCTACAGGGGATCGCATAACAATAATAAGAATGCTACATCAGAGGCTGACTGCCATGGCCGCACCTGCCCCGCCGCTGTCCCACGACGCGCTCGTCCAGAATTCCTGGCAACGTTGCCGCGCGTTTGGTCTTGATCACCAAAGCACCCCGGCCTTCGACCAACTCCCCGCCGCCGGCATTACGCACCTGCTCGACCGCCATCATTCACTGGTGCAGACCACGCATCAGGAAGTCCTGCCCTATTACGAAAACATCCTCAGCAATTCCAACTGCCTGATCATGCTCGCCGACAATCAGGGCCAGGTGCTGACATCGTGGGGCACGCAGCGCTTTATCGAGCCGAATCTGGCCAGGGGGTTTCAGGGCGGTGCGAGCTGGATGGAGCGCTGCAGCGGCACCAACGCGATCGGCACGGCACTGGCGTGCGAACAAGCGGTACATATCGAACACGATGAACACTTCCTCAAGGCCAACCGCTTTATGACCGGTTCCGCCGCGCCGATTTTCGATGCCGAGCGCAAGGTGATCGCCGTGCTCGATGTGTCCAGCGACAGTTATCTACCGCCGTCGCACACCTTGGGCATGGTCAAGATGATGAGCCAGACCGTGGAAAACCGGCTGATCCTCAACCTGTTCCATGGCCAGCATTTTCAACTGACCTTCAATACCGGGCTGAACAACCTCGACAGCCAGTGGGCCGGGTTGTTGATTTTTGATGAGAGCGGGCAAGTGCTGTCGGCCAATCGTCGGGCGGATAACCTGCTCGGTGTGCGCTTGTCGCGGGTCAGTGTTGAGAGTTTGTTTAATGTGTCGCTGCTGGAATTGCTCAATCAGCCGGATGATCTTCCGTTTGCCTTGCAGACCTCTGGGCGCAACCGTTTTCAGTGTCTATTGAAACGGCCGAAGCAGGCGTTGGTTCAGCCACGGGTGTTTATCGCGGAGGCCAAAGCGGCCGCACCATCGGGCATCAGCCTCAACTCCTTGCACTTCGGTGACAGTCGCGTGGAAAAAGCTGTACGTCAGGCTGAGCGTTTGCTGGAGAAAGACATTCCACTGCTGATCCACGGCGAAACCGGTGTAGGCAAGGAAGTCTTCGTCAAAGCCCTGCATCAAGCCAGTTCGCGCAGCAAACAGGCCTTCATCGCCGTCAACTGCGCAGCGATCCCCGCCGAACTGGTCGAATCCGAACTATTCGGCTACGAGAAAGGCGCGTTCACTGGAGCCAATCAAAAAGGCAGCATCGGCCTGATTCGCAAGGCGGACAAAGGCACGCTGTTCCTTGATGAAATCGGCGACATGCCGCTGCCGACTCAGGCGCGGTTGTTGCGGGTGTTGCAGGAGCGTTGTGTGCAACCGGTGGGCAGCAGCGAGTTGTTTGCGGTGGATTTGCGGATTATCTCGGCGACTAATCGCTCCTTGCGCGAACAAGTGCAATTGGGGCGGTTCAGGGAGGATTTGTATTACCGCATTGGTGGATTGACGCTGGAATTGCCGCCGCTGCGGGAGCGCAGTGATAAAGAGGCGTTGTTTAAACGCTTGTGGGAGCAGCATCGCGAGCCGACGCAATGGGCGGGATTGAGCCAGGAAGTGCTTGAGTTGTTTGATCGGCATCCGTGGCCGGGGAACTTGCGTCAGGTCAGTAGCGTGATGCAGGTGGCGCTGGCCATGGCCGAGGAGCAGCCAGTAAGACCGGAGCATTTGCCGGATGATTTTTTTGTCGATCTGGAGATGGAGCCGGTGGAAACCTGCGCCCCGTTAGGGATTGATCTGAACGATGTCGAGGCGTTGAATCGGGAGCTGAAGGCTTCCGGGGGCAATATTTCGCATTTGGCACGGCGGTTGGGGGTGAGCCGCAATACGCTTTATAAGCGGTTGCGGCAATTGGGGGGTTAGCAGCGCAGATCAAAAGATCGCAGCCTTCGGCAGCTCCTACAGGGATCGTATGTAGGAGCTGCCGAAGGCTGCGATCTTTTGACTTTAAATGGCTGGCTCAACCTGCACAGCAGAAGCCGCCGCCAATGTGCGCAACCCCACCCGCACAACGACCACCATCATCAAACCCGCACCAATAGCCACCGCAAATCCCGCTCGCGCGCCAAAGGTATCAATCACCATCCCCGCCAACATGCCGCCGAGTGCAACACCCACGCTGATCCCGGTGGTCATCCAAGTCAGCCCCTCAGTAATCCTCGATGACGGGATAATGATCGTGCCCATTTTCATCACCACAACCATCGTCGGTGCAAACGAGATGCCGGCGATAAACAGCGCGGCGGTCAGCACATAAACGTCCGTCGCAAAAACTGGCAGCACACCGGTAAACGCCGTGACCAATATCCCGATCAGGAACTGTTTTTCAATCGCCAGGGAAACCCTCATCGCCCCGAACGTCAGGCCTGCCACCAGCGAACCAAAGGCATAAGCCGCGAGAATGAATGTCGCCGACGCTGGCCAGCCTTGCGCATTGGCGAACGCAACGACGGCGACATCGATTGCTCCGCCGATAACGCCCATCGCCAACAGCGCCAAAACAATGGTGCGGACGCCAGAGATCAGCAAGGTTGAGCCGGCATGACTGCTGTGGCCCACGACAACCTTGGGTTCGGTCTGGCGTTGCAGTACAAACGCCGTGACCCCGATGGCCAGCAATCCGACCGCGACCAGCGGCCCCGCTTCGGCGAAAAAGCTCACGCTCAGTCCGATTGCCAGTGGCGGGCCGACGATGTAGGCCATTTCGGTCAGAACCGTGTCTAGCGAAAACGCCGTGTGTAACTGCGGCTTGCCCCGGAATAGCTGCGTCCATCGGGCGCGGATCATCGACGGCATGCTCGGCATTGTCCCCGCCAGTGCCGCCAGAATAAACAGCCATGCGGCGGGCGCGCGAATGTACACGGCGATGATCAGCGCCAGCAGCATCACGATGCTGAAAACCGTCACGACCGGCAGCACGCGGCTCTGGCCGCGCTGGTCAACGAGTTTCGAGATGTACGGGCCGAGCAGTGCATTGGCCAGGGTGAACGTGCCGGCGACTGCACCGGCCAGCCAGTACACACCGGTTTGCTGAACCAGCATGGTGATGATGCCAATGCCGATCATCGCCTGCGGCAACCGCGCGATGGAGCTCGCGAGCACTAACCCGGTGGCGCCGGGGGTCGCGAACAGTTCGCGGTAGTGATTGGCCATGATTTCTCCGTTGCAGAATCGTCATCGACGCAGCATCCGGCTGCGTCAGACATCAAGACCTACGCGCAGAGCAAAAGCAACCTCGGCTAAAAGCACAGATCAAAAGATCGCAGCCTTCGGCAGCTCCTACATGAGACGCGATTTCTGTAGGAGCTGCCGAAGGCTGCGATCTTTGATCGTTCCCACGCTCCGCGTGGGCATGCAGCCGGGGACGCTCCGCGTCCCTGCAACGCCGAACGCGGAGCGTCCGAAGAGGCATTCCCACGCAGAGCGTGGGAACGATCAAAACCAGTCGATTACGGATTCGGTACAGCACGTTCAGGTCGGCGTATCTCTTGAGCATCCCCCACTCAGTCCCCTCTCCCACCGGGAGAGGGTTAGGGTGAGGGGCTCTTCTCGCGGCCAAACAAAAACCCGCACGAGGCGGGTTTTGTTTTGCAGCAATAAAGCTATCAGTCAGCCAAACGCCAGGTAGTCCCACCCTTGCCGTCTTCCAACACCACACCCATCGCCGTCAGTTGATCACGAATCCGATCCGACTCAGCCCAATCCTTCCCGGCCCGAGCCGCCAGACGCGCGGCAATCAGCGCATCAACTTCAGCCGCATCGACACGCCCTTCAGCGCCCGCCTGCAGGAAGTCATCGGCTTCCAACTGCAACACACCCAACACGCTCGCCAGTTCTTTCAGACGCGCCGCCAGACCCGCCGCCGCATCGAGATCGCTCTCACGCAGGCGGTTGATCTCCCGCACCATCTCAAACAGCACCGCGCACGCTTCCGGGGTACCGAAGTCGTCGTTCATCACGGTAGTGAAGCGTTCAACAAACGCTTCGCCGCCCGCCGGTGCAACGGTCGGCAAGCCTTTGAGCGCGTGGTAGAAACGCTCGAGTGCGCCTTTGGCGTCCTTGAGGTTGTCTTCCGAGTAGTTGATCGCGCTGCGGTAGTGGCTCGACACCAGCAGGTAACGCACGACTTCCGGGTGGTATTTTTCCAGCACGTCGCGGATGGTGAAGAAGTTGTTCAAGGACTTTGACATCTTCTCGCCATTGATGCGA
>NZ_JBIVMX010000010.1:39120-120657 GCF_044753305.1 Pseudomonas sp. NPDC088429
GCGACTCAAGCCGCAAAGCATCCCCGCGCTGGCGTAGCTCTAGCCGGTGGCCGCTTCGCTCTGGGCGATTTCGTTTACGTGGTGCGGGAACTCGAGGTCGCTGCCGCCGCCATGAATGTCGAAGGTCTCGCCGAGGCAGCAGGTGGACATCACCGAGCACTCGATGTGCCAGCCCGGACGCCCGGCGCCCCACGGCGATTCCCAGCTTGGCTCGCCCGGTTTGGTGGCTTTCCACAGCACGAAGTCCAACGGATCCTGCTTGGCTTCGTCGACTTCAATACGCGCGCCGATGCGCAGGTCTTCGATCTTTTTGCGCGACAGTTTGCCGTAGCCCATGAACTTGGCGACGCGGTAGTACACGTCGCCATTGCCCGGGGCGTAGGCGTAACCCTTGTCGATCAAGGTCTGGATCATGCTCAGCATGCCCGGAATATGATCGGTGGCACGCGGTTCCATGTCCGGCTTGAGGATGTTGAGGCGCGCCTCGTCCTCGTGCATCGCGGTGATCATGCGCTCGGTCAGCGCGTCGTACGGCTCGCCGTTTTCGCGGGCACGATTGATGATCTTGTCTTCAATGTCGGTGATGTTGCGCACGTACGTCAGGTTGTAACCGCTGAAGCGCAACCAGCGGGTCACCAGGTCGAACGCGACCATGCTGCGGCCGTGGCCGATGTGGCAGTAGTCATACACGGTCATCCCGCAGACGTACATGCGCACATTGTTGCCATCCAGCGGTTTGAAGACTTCTTTGCTCTTGGTGAGCGTGTTGTAAATCGTCAGCACTTTTAATTTCCTTGACGCTGAATCACTGGCCCCACGAATCACGCAGGGTCACGGTACGGTTGAATACCGGTTGACCTGGTTTCGAGTCCTTCAAATCGGCGACGAAGTAGCCTTCGCGCTCGAACTGGAAACGGTCTTCCGGCTGTGCATTGCCAAGCGATGGCTCCGCACGACAACCGGTGAGTACCTGCAGCGAATCAGGGTTGATGTTGTCGAGGAAACTTGCGCTGTCTTCGGCCTTCTCAGGGTTCGCCGAGCGGAACAGACGATCGTACAGACGCACTTCGCACTCGACGCTGGCCGCGGCCGGTACCCAGTGGATCACGCCTTTGACCTTGCGGCCTTCCGGGTTTTTACCCAAGGTTTCCGGGTCGTACGAGCAACGCAGTTCGACGATGTTGCCGTCGGCGTCCTTGATCGCTTCGTCGGCACGGATCACGTAGCTGCCGCGCAGACGCACTTCGCCGGCGGGCTCGAGGCGCTTGTAGCCCTTTGGCGGCTCTTCCATGAAGTCGTCACGGTCGATGTAGATTTCCCGGGCGAACGGCAGCGCGCGCACGCCCATGTCTTCTTTCGGGTGGCGCGGCAGTTCGAGGTTCTCGACCTGGCCTTCCGGGTAGTTGGTGATCACGACTTTCAGTGGACGCAGGACGCACATGGCACGCGGCGCGGTGTGGTCGAGGTCATCACGGATGCTGAATTCGAGCATGCCGAAGTCAACCACACCGTCGGAACGGTTGGTGCCGACCATTTCGCAGAAGTTGCGGATCGATTTCGGCGTGTAGCCACGGCGGCGGAAACCCGACAGCGTGGACATGCGCGGATCGTCCCAGCCATGCACGTGCTTTTCATCGACCAGTTGCTTGAGCTTGCGCTTGCTGGTGATGGTGTAGTTGAGGTTCAGACGGCTGAACTCGTACTGACGCGGGTGCGCCGGCACTGGCAGCGCGTCGAGGAACCACTCGTACAGCGGACGATGGCTTTCGAATTCCAGGGTGCAGATCGAATGAGTGATGCCTTCGATGGCGTCCGACTGACCGTGGGTGAAGTCGTAGTTCGGGTAGATGCACCACTTGTCGCCGGTCTGGTGGTGATGGGCGTGGCGGATGCGGTACATGATCGGGTCGCGCAGGTTCATGTTCGGCGAGGCCATGTCGATCTTCGCACGCAGCACGCGGGCGCCGTCCGGGAACTCACCGGCGCGCATGCGGGCGAACCAGTCGAGGTTCTCTTCGACGGAGCGGTCGCGGAACGGGCTGTTTTTGCCCGGCTCGGTCAGGCTGCCACGGTATTCCTTGGCTTGCTCCGGGGTCAGGTCGTCGACGTAAGCCTTGCCAGCCTTGATCAGCTCAACGGCCCAATCGTGCAACTGGTCGAAATACTGCGAGGCGTAGCGCACTTCGCCGGACCATTCGAAGCCCAGCCATTTGACGTCGGCTTCGATCGCGTCGATGTATTCCTGGTCTTCCTTGGCCGGGTTGGTGTCGTCGAAACGCAGGTGCGTGACGCCGCCGAACTCCTGGGCCAGGCCGAAGTTCACGCAGATCGACTTGGCGTGGCCGATGTGCAGGTAGCCGTTGGGCTCAGGCGGGAAACGCGTGACGATCTGGGTGTGCTTGCCCGAGTCCAGGTCTGCCTGGATGATCGGCCGCAGGAAATTGACCGGCACGGCGGGGCCGGACTTGGCATTCGAGGTAGGGTCGACAGTGGGCTTGCTCATAGGATCCTTGACTTACAGGTGCGCGGCCGCAGTGGGGGCCAGACAAAACAAAGCCGCTATCATAGCCGATGCTGTCAAGGGGCTGACAGAGCAGGCCCTATAAAGGCATGCATTTAATCGCCGGGATTTGAAAAACTGCCTCGAAATTCGCGCCTGTCACGCTAAACTGCGCACCTTGGCCCACGCTGGCTGAACCGGTTTGGGGGCTCGATGTCCCAAAACCACGAATTCCTCTAAAGAGAAGCGATCATGACTCAAGTCAAACTGACCACCAACCATGGCGACATCGTCATCGAACTGAACGCTGACAAGGCGCCGATCACCGTCGCCAACTTCATCGAGTACGTGAAAGCCGGTCACTACGAAAACACTGTTTTCCACCGTGTCATCGGTAACTTCATGATCCAGGGCGGCGGTTTCGAGCCAGGCATGAAAGAAAAGAAAGACAAGCGTCCAAGCATCCAGAACGAAGCTGACAACGGTCTTTCCAACGACAAGTACACCGTTGCCATGGCCCGCACCATGGAGCCGCATTCGGCTTCCGCGCAGTTCTTCATCAACGTTGCCGACAACTCTTTCCTCAACCACAGCGGCAAGAACACTCAGGGCTGGGGTTACGCGGTATTCGGTAAAGTGACCGCCGGCACCGACGTTGTCGACAAGATCAAAGGCGTGTCGACCACCATGAAGTCCGGCCACCAGGACGTACCAGCAGACGACGTGATCATCGAGAAAGCCGAGATCATCGAAGCGTGATATTGCTGATTTCAGACTTGCATCTGGAAGAGGAGCGCCCGGACATTACCCGGGCGTTTCTGGATTTGCTCGCCGGACGCGCCCGCTCGGCGAGTGCGTTGTACATTCTTGGCGACTTCTTTGAAGCGTGGATTGGCGACGACGCCATGACGCCCTTCCAGCGTTCCATCTGCCAGGCCCTGCGCCAATTGAGCGACAGCGGCACGGCGATTTTTCTGATGCACGGCAATCGCGACTTCATGCTCGGCAAGGCGTTCTGCAAAGAAGCCGGCTGCACCCTGCTGAAAGATCCGAGTGTCGTGCAGTTCTACGGCGAGCCGGTGCTGCTGATGCACGGCGACAGCCTCTGCACCCGCGACGTCGGCTATATAAAGCTGCGCCGCTATCTGCGTAATCCGATCACCCTGTTTATCCTGCGCAATCTACCGCTGAGCAGCCGCCATAAACTGGCGCGCAAACTGCGCAATGAGAGCAAGGCGCAGACGCGGATGAAGGCCAATGACATTGTCGATGTCACGCCGGAGGAGATTCCGCGGATCATGCAGGAGTTTGGGGTGAAAACCCTGATCCACGGCCACACCCATCGCCCGGCGATTCACAAGTTGCAGATCGGTGATGAAGCGGCGAAGCGGATTGTGCTGGGGGATTGGGATCGTCAGGGTTGGGCGTTGCAGGTGGATGAGAGCGGCTATGCGCTGGCGCCGTTCGATTTCGCCCCACCGCTGGCATTGCCGCACGGCTGAAGATCGCCACCCCCTCACCCCAACCCTCTCCCGAGGGAGAGGGAGCCGATTTGTGGGCTTTTCAAAACCTGAGTTCGACTCGGTATTGCAAGTCGGTGTAGTTCAAACATCCATCTCGGTCAGTCCCCTCTCCCTCCGGGAGAGGGTTAGGGTGAGGGGCTTTTGACCTCAGTGCCCCGAAGCGGCAGGCCCTGCCTTGGCGGCAAACGGTGGCTTCGCCAGCCACACAATCAAAATCAATCCCATAAACCCCCACCCCAGCAGCGTGAAGTAATCCACGGTCGACAGCATATACGCCTGACTGGTCAGCACATGATCCAGCTGCGCATACGCCGGGTTGCTCGCCCCGCCCAACTGGTTCAGCGCCTCCCGCGTCGCCGGCTCGTACGTGCTGATGCTCTCGCTCATATACGCATGATGCTGGTCAGCCCGACGAATCCAGATCCAGGTAGTCAGCGAAGCCGCGAAGCTACCACCCAACGTCCGCAAAAACGTCGCAAGACCGGCGCCATCAGCAATCTGGTTCGGCGGCAAGTCCGACATCAGAATGCTCAGGGTCGGCATAAAGAACAGCGCCACGCCAATGCCCATGAACAGTTGCACCAGCGCGATATGCTGGAAATCGACTTCGTTGGTGAACTCGGCGCGCATGAAGCAGCTCAAGCCAATCGCCAGGAACGCGATGCCGGCCAGTAATCGCAAGTCGAACTTGTGCGCGTACTTGCCGACAAACGGCGACAGCAGCACCGGCAGAATCCCGATCGGCGCCACGGCCAGACCGGCCCAGGTCGCGGTGTAGCCCATTTGCGTCTGCAACCACTGCGGCAGAATGAGGTTGATGCCGAAGAACCCGGCGTAACCCAACACCAGCACCAGCGTGCCGATGCGGAAGTTGCGGTAAGCGAACAGCCGCAGATTCACCACCGGGTGGCGGTCAGTCATTTCCCAGATCACGAACACCGCCAGCGCCACCACGGAAATCGCCGCGCCGATGATGATGAAATTCGACTCAAACCAGTCGAGGTCGTTGCCCTTGTCGAGGATCACCTGCAAGGCGCCGACGCCGATGATCAGCGTGATCAGACCGACGTAGTCCATCGGCTGACGGCTGGTTTCCACCGGACGTTTGGCCAGTTGCGAACGCACCACCATCACCGCAAAAATCCCGATCGGCACGTTGATGAAGAAGATCCACGGCCAGCTGTAGCTGTCAGTAATCCAGCCACCGAGAATGGGGCCTGCAATCGGCGCGACCACCGTGACCATCGCCAGTAACGCGAGGGCCATGCCTCGCTTCGCGGGGGGATAGACCGCGATCAACAGGGTTTGCGTCATCGGATAGAGCGGCCCGGCGACCAAGCCTTGCAGGACGCGAAAGCCGATCAGTTCTGGCATCGACGTCGAGATACCGCAGAGAAACGAGGCCAGCACGAACAGAATCGTGGCCCAGAGAAACAGTTTCACCTCACCGAAACGCCGACTGAGCCAACCGGTCAACGGCAGCGCAATCGCGTTACTCACGGCAAACGAAGTGATCACCCAAGTGCCCTGCTCCGAACTCACTCCGAGGTTGCCGGAAATCGTCGGCAACGCCACGTTGGCGATGGTGGTGTCGAGCACTTGCATGAACGTCGCCAGCGACAGACCGATGGTGCTGAGCAACAGGCTGGGCGGCGTGAAAGAAGCGTTATTGCTCATTGTGAATCCTATGGAACCTGATGGTCGCCGCAGCCCTGTAGGAGTGAGCCTGCTCGCGATAGCGGTGTATCAGTCGAGGAAATTGGGTCTGACACACCGCTATCGCGAGCAGGCTCACTCCTACAAAGTCAGTGCAGGTCAGCGTTGCGCGGTTTTGCTCGCCGCAGCGCTGTTGTCGTGGATCAGTTGCGCGATCATCGCGTCGGCGTCGGCCAGTTGCTGATCGTAGATATTGGTGGTGAACGAGGCCTTTTGCGGTGGCTGCTGCGCCAGCATCGGGCCGCTCTGGTCGTGCAGGTTCACTTCAACGTTGGTCGACAGACCGACGCGCAGCGGGTGCTTGGCCAGTTCTTCGGCATTGATGTGGATGCGCACCGGCACACGCTGAACGATCTTAATCCAGTTACCGGTGGCGTTCTGCGCAGGCAGTAGCGCAAACGCACTGCCCGTACCGGCGCCGAGGCTGTCGACGGTGCCGCTGTATTTCACATCGCTGCCGTACACATCGGATTCAATGTCCACCGGCTGACCGATGCGCATGTCGCGCAGTTGGGTTTCCTTGAAGTTGGCGTCGATCCACAGTTGATCCAGCGGAATCACCGCCATCAGCGCAGTACCCGGTTGCACACGCTGACCAAGTTGCACGGTGCGCTTGGCCACGTAACCAGTGACCGGCGCGATCAAGGTGCTGCGCGCATTGGTCAGGTAAGCCTGACGCAATTCAGCGGCGGCTTGCATCACGTCCGGGTGCGAAGAGACCACGGTGTCATCGACCAGCGCGCTGGTGGTTTTCAATTGCTGTTTGGCATTGGCCAAGGCGTTTTGCGCCGAGGTCAGATCATCGCGAGCGTGGGACAGTTCTTCCTGAGAAATCGCACCGCCAGCGGCAAGGTTCTTCCGGCGATTGAAGTTGTCCTGCGCCTTCTGCACTTCGGCCTGTTGCGCGTTGACCTGGGCTTTCATGCCATCCACGTTGCTGTACAGACCGCGCACCTGACGCACGGTGCGTGCCAGTTTCGCTTGCGCACTTTGCAGGCCGACTTCAGCGTCGTTGGGGTCGAAGTTGATCAGCACCTGACCTTCGTGAACCAGATCACCATCGTCAGCACCGATGCTGACCACAGTGCCGGTGACCAGCGGGGTGATTTCCACAACGTTGCCGTTGACGTAGGCATCGTCGGTGCTTTCATTAAAGCGCCCGATGAATTCGTGATACGCCCACACGCCAGCGCAGGCGAGCAGGACGACAACGGCCAGCACCACCAGCATCACTTTGCGTTTGCGCGGGTTGCCGTTGTCCGGGGTGTTGTCTTGAGCTTGAGTGTTTTCGGCAGTGGCCATGACAATTACCTTGAATTAGTTGTGCGGCGTGGCTGGGGTGGCGTTGGCTGCGGTCAGGGTCTGCCCCTGGAAGCCGCCGCCCAGCGCTTGCATCTGTTGAATCGACAGGTCGATCTGCTCGGCAGTGAGGTTGGCCAGTTGACGCTGGGCCTGCAGCAATTGCTGCTCGATGCTGAGCACGTCCAGGTAGTTGCCGATGCCGGAACCGTAACGCTGGACGACGGTGTTGTAAGAATCCTGAGCAATCTCGGTGGCGTGTTGCTGCGCGCCGATTTGCCGGCCGATATCACGCAACTGATTGATCGTGTCGCTGACATCGCCCAGTGCTTGCACCAGATTTTTGTTGTACTGCGCCACTGCCAGATCGTAATCGGCGTCACGCGCATCGAGATTGGCGCGCAGGCGTCCGCCGTCGAAGATCGGCACCGAAATGGTCGGGGCAATGTTGAAGAAGCGACTGGCCGAACCAAACATCGCGTCACCCAACAAAGATTCGGCACCGGCCGAGGCCGACAGGTTCAAGTTGGGATAGAAGCGGGTTTTCGCCGAGTCGATGTCTTTGCTCGCCGCTTCTACACGCCAGCGTGCGGCGACCAGATCCGGACGACGACCGAGCAGCTCGGCCGGCAATACCGACGGCACTGCGACAGCACTGGCTTGCAGGACTTTCGGCCGGGCAATTTCATTGCCGCGATCCGGGCCTTTGCCGAGCAGTACGGCCAGCGCAATTTTGGCGCTGTTCAGGCGCTTTTCCGCGTCGATCAGGTTGGCCTCAGACGTGGCTTCCAGACTTTGCGTTTGTTGGTATTGATACTGGCTGTCAATCCCGGCGCTCAGGCGACGCTGGCTCAGGTCGAGCATTTGTTTGGTGCGTTTGAGGTCGTCGTTGGACAGGTCATAAACGATGTGCGCCTGACCGAGATCGCTGTAAGCGCGAGCGACGTCGGCAGCGAGGGTCAACTGTGCCGCCTGACGATCGACTTCGGCGGCGCGGGCCTGACCGAGTGCCGCTTCCCAGGCATCGCGCTGGCCGCCCCACAGGTCGAAGTTGTAATTGAAACCGGCACTGACGTTACGCACGGTGGCGTAGGCATCGCCCTGCCCCAGCGGATCCTGATCCTTGGCCAGACGCGAACGGCTGATGCCGGCGCTGGCGTCGAGGGTCGGATAGCGTTCGGCATCGGCGGCATAGGCGGCGGCGCTGGCCTGGTGGGCGCGTGCTGCGGCGATCTGCATGTCCGGGCTGTCGTGCAGGGCTTCGCGGATCAAGCCGTCGAGTTGCGGATCGCCGAGGCTGGTCCACCAATCGCTTTTCGGCCATGCGGCTGGCGACAGGGTCACGCCGTTGAGGGATTGGCCGACTTTCAGGTTTTTCGCATCAAGGTTCTGGCCTTGAGTGTCGAGGCCGCTGTAGTTGGCGCAACCGGCGAGGATCATCGCCGACAGCACCAGCGTCAGGCTGCTGCGCAAGGTTTTACCGCTCATTGTGTTCACCTAACCGCTGGAGAGTGATCGGGTCACCGGCTGCCAGCAGGATTTTCTTGAGGATGTATTCCAGGGTCTTCAACTCGTCCGGAGTGACGGCGCCCGCCAGTTCATTCATCGCGTTGGCGCCGATGTGTGGCAGGCGATCGGCCAGTAACTGGCCTTGCTCGGTCAGGGTCAGTTGCACCTGACGGCGATCGCCTTCGCTGCGTTGGCGAGCCAGAAAACCTTTCTGCTCCAGACGATCGAGCATGCGCGTCATCGAACCGCTGTCGAGCGACAGATGCCGGCACAGTTCGGCCGGGGTATCGACGCCGTACTGGGCCATGATGATCAACACCTTGAACTGCGCGGCGGTGATGCCGTGGGGTTCCATGTGGGTGTCGATGATCCGGTCTTTGAGCAGCGCAGCACGGCCAAGCAACAGGCCGAGATGGCAGTGTTTGAATTCGTCCGGGGTGAAATGCTTCATTTGCTCACCTAATAACTGCCTAGGCAGTGAATGTATGTCGAGATGTTACTGCCTAGGCAGCGAATGTCAACGCAATAGTTAGGTTGCTTAGCAATTAGTTGACCAGTGGGCTTGGTTTTTGTGTTGCCCCGCGCGCACGCCTTCGCGAGCAAGCCCGCTCCCACCTGGATCTCCGTTCGATACAAATTTTGCGTCTGTTGGAGATCCCCTGTGGGAGCGAGCTTGCTCGCGAAGGGTACGACTCGGTTTAGGACGGAGCGCGGTCTAGAAATCGCGCTTGTAGAAGATATCCAGCGAGCTCGCGGCTTGGTTTTTGTGTTGCCCGCGCGGACGCCTTCGCGAGCAAGCTCGCTCCCACCTAGATCTCCGTTCGATACAAATTTTGCGTCTGTTGGAGATCCCCGGTGGGAGCGGGCTTGCTCGCGAAGGGTGCGACTCGGTTTAGGAGGGAACGCGGTTAGAAATCGCGCTTGTAGAAGATATCCAGCGAACTCGCAGCTTGGTTTTTGTGTTGCCCGCGCGGACGCCTTCGCGAGCAGGCTCACTCCTACAAGGGAACGCATTCCAAATGTAGGAGTGAGCCTGCTCGCGATTGAAGCGACTCGGTTTTGGAGGGGAGCGCGCTCTAGAAATCGCGCTTGTAGAAGATATCCAGCGAACTCGCGACGCCGCTCGCCGCTTCGACATACACCTTTTTGCTCAGCTTGTAGCGCAAGGCAATGGTGCTGGCCGGTTCAAACACGCCAACGCCATAACGCAAACTGAGCTTCTCGGTAATGTTGCCGCTGGCCACTACGCTGGTGGCATCGCCGCTGCCCGCCGTGTCGAGCTGAAAGTCCTGAATCCCGAGATCCTTGGCCAGGCTGCTGGTCACCCCGGCACTGCCCATCAAGCCCAGCCCCAACGCCGCTTGCGCGAGCATGTTGTTGTCTTCGCCGTTGGTGCTCAACGGACGGCCGAGTATCAGATAGGACAGTGCCTGCTCCTGGCTCATCGCCGGTTCGGAGAAGATCTGCGTGGTCGGCTGTTCGGCGCTGCCGCTCAGGCGAATACCGGCGATCACGTCGTCGGTCTGGCGAATCGCTTCGATGTCCAGATACGGCTGATCGATGGGCCCGGCGAACAGCAGGCGCGCACGCCGCACGGACAAGCGCTGACCGTAAGCACTGTATTTGCCATCGTTGAGCCACAGCTCGCCACGGGTGTCCATGTTGTCGCCGATGTGCACATGCCCCTGCACATTGGCGGTCAGGCCAAATCCGGCGAAGGCGAGTTTGTCGTCGCCAACCTCCACATCGATGTCCATTTTCATGGCCATCGGCGGTTTACCCGCTTCGGTCTGCGCGCCGACGATGATCGTGTCGTCAGAGACTTTCACCGTCGATGGCGGCAGTTCACGCACGGTGATTTCGCCTTTCGGCACCCGCACTTTACCGGCGATTTTCAGCTCATCGCCGGCCATGGAAATTTTCAGATCCGGCGCCATTTCGAGTTTGGCGTACGGTTCGACAGTGACCGGCAACTGCGTGCCTTTCAGCGCCAGATCGACCACCAGCGCCTGACCCCAGGCGACGTTACCGTTCAAGCTGCCCTGCCCGCTCTTGCCGCTTTTCCAGCCGCCGTCCAGACGCACCGATTCACCGGCGATCAATGCGGTGAGTTGCAGATCCTGCAGCTCCATCGGCAACTCGGCGCCGGACACTTCGCCGTCACTGAGTTGCACCGTGCCGTTGACCAGCGGCGCCAGCAGGCCACCGGAAATCGTGCCGCTGCCGTTCAGGCGCCCGGTGAGTTTCTCGACCATCGGCACAAACGGCCGCGCCACCGACAGATCCAGACCGGTGAGGCGGAACGAGCCGCTCAGCGGTTTGTTTTTCGGCAGTGGATTGAGCTGCGCCTGCACCATCAGTTCGCCGAGCTTGCCGCCGACGAAGTTGAGATCAGTGTCGACGCGCTTCGGTGTGAGTTTGCTGGTGAGCTTGAGCGTCTGGTACGGGAAGACCAGCCACTGATCCTTTTCTTTCATGCGCAAAGTGCCGCCGCTGGCATCGACGCTGATCACACCGTTCGGGCCGCTCGCCGGCAAGTCCAGTTGCAGATCGGCGTTGAGCTTGCCCTGCCAGGCGAAGTCTTTTGGCAACCATTGCGCGAGGCTTTCAATCGGGAACTGCTTGAGGTGGTAGCGCAGTTTCGGCTCAGGCATCAGCCGCTGATCTTCGCCGCACAGGCTCGCGCCGCCGGACAGCCAGCAATGCGCGCCGAAGTTGATTTTGCCGTCAGCCAGACGCTCGAGTTTGGCCGGGTTTTGCAGCTTCCAGTCCTGGCCACCGGCCTGAATATCACCGCTGGCCAAACGGCCGCGCCAGTTGCCCTTGTCCAGATTGCCGTCGAGACCGAGGGCCAGTTTCAGCTTCGGCCCGAGCAGGTCGAGGCTGAGTTTCTGGCTCTTGATGTCGCCTTGAGCGCTGGCGGTCAGCGTGCCCAAAAACGTATCACCGGCCTGAATGCCGCTGCCCTTGAGGTCGATTTTCGCCCGTTGCGCACTGTCGAGGGTGGCGTCGAGGTTGAGGCTTTGCAGGCGATTATCCTGGAACGCCAGTTGCGAACCTTGCAGACCGAGTTTGCCCTGCGGGGCTTTCAGCGTGCCGGCGACATCGACGCGGCCGTTGATCTGGCCGCGCAATTCTGGCCAAAGCTGAGCCAGACGCGCCAGTTTGATGTCGATCTGCCCAGTGAGTTTCTGTTGCAGGCTGCCCTTGCCGTTGATGCTGTTGTCGCCGAGGCGGATTTGCAGGGCATTCAGGTTCCACTGTTCGCCAGCGCCGTCGGCCTTGGCTTGCAGGATCGTCGGTTGCCCGCGCAGCTTGCCTTTGAGGTCGAGGTCAGCGGTCAGGCTCAGGCGCTGGTTTTTCATCTCGCCTTTGCTTTTCAGCGGCCCGGCCAAGGTGCCCGGTAATTCGGCAACCCAGTACGCCGGGTTCAGCGCCGAGAGATCGAGCGCCGTGTCCCAGGCGATGCCGTCGGCGAACTGCACGTTGACGTGCCCTTCAGCCTTGCCCTGCCCGGCTGCCATTTTCAATTGCGGCAAAGCGATCTGCTTGAGGTTGCCGCTGAACGGACTGCTCAGAGTGAACGCGCCCGCCGGGCCATCCAGTGCGGCGGCGAAGTTGCCGAGGTATTGACCGTCGGTGTAGGAGACTTCGCCAGTGAAGGTACGCAAAGCGACTTGCGGCTCGTCGATTTCGTTATAGAGCCGGTGCCACGGGAAATCCTGCCAATTGATGTTGGCTTGCGCCGTGAGGCCTTTGCTCCAGTCAACGCTGCCGGTGAGTTTGAGGCTTTGCTTGTCGTTGGCGCTCAGGTCGAGGCCGGCGATTTGCGCGCCGCTGGCGTCGACTTTGCCCTTCAGCAACAACGCGACCGGGCCTTGATCGGCGGGCAGCGCAGCGTTGCCGTTTAACTGGTAACCGTTTTTCAGGTCGCCTTCGGCGGTCAGCAGCAGTTGATTAAGTTGCAGGGTGTCCGGCAGATCGGCGCTCGGTTTGAACCCGTCGCTGGTGATACGCAGCTTGGCTGGCAGGTTTTCCACCAGCGGTTGCAACTCGCCGCTCAATTGGCCGTCGAGGTAGCCACGACTGTCGGCGTGCAGGTTGAGGGTTTTCAGCAGGTCGCCGTCGATTTTTAGCGCCAGTGTCCATTGGCCCTTATCCGGCGATGGCAACGTCAGGTCACCGGCGATGTTCAACGGCCAGTTACCGCTCGGCGCGAGGGTGCCGGACAGGTTCAGGCTGAGGTCGTCGCGCTGCAATTTGATGCTGTCGATCTGCATGCCTTGCGCCGTCCAGTGCGCCGCCAGTTGCAAACCTTTCAGTTGCTCGCTGCCGTTAAACAGCAGACTGCCGACCTGCACGTCGCCCAGCTCGATCGCTACCGGCAATTGCAAATCCGGCAGTTTGATCGGGCCGCTTTCAGTGGTTTCTTCACTCGGCGGAAATTGCAGGACGACCTGATCAGCCTTGAGCTGTTCGATGCACAGAGTCATGCGCGTCAGGCACAGCGGCGACCAGGCGAAAATCGCCTTGTTCAGCTCGACGCGGCTGGTGTCTTGCTGCCAGAGCAGATGATCGGCGCTCCACTGACCGCCGAGGCGACCCTGAAAATTCTCGACGCTGAGGCCCGGCACCAGACCCAACACCCAACGGCTGCCGGCCTGCGTGCCGAGCACCGTGGCGACGCTCAATACAATCAACAACACCAGCGCCAATAGCGTGAGTGCCGTTATTTTCAAACCACGCTTCACAGCTCAGGCCCCATGGAAAAGTGCAGCCGGATGCCGCCGTCGTCGTCGAGTGCATGGGCCAGATCGAGGCGGATCGGCCCGACCGGCGAGACCCAGCGCACACCAATACCGACCCCGGTCTTGAGGTTCGGCAGTTCGAGTTTATTGAAAGAGTTGCCCTGATCGACGAAGGTCGCGACCCGCCATTTTTCCGCGATCGAGTATTGATATTCAACGCTGCCGGCGACCATGTAACGGCCACCGATGCGATCACCCTCGGAGTTCTCCGGGGACAGGCTCTGGTAGTCGTAACCGCGCACGCTCTGATCGCCACCGGCGAAGAAGCGCAGCGACGGCGGCACCGATTTGTAGCCGTTGGTGGCGCTGCCGCCGACCTGCACGCGACCGAGCAAGCGGTGTTTGTCGAACACCGTGGTCAGGCCTTTGACCAGCGCGGTGCCATATAGAAGGTTGTTATCCGAACCGAGGCCTTCCTTCGCCACTTTGCTTTCGAAGCTCAGGCGATAGCCGTTGTGCGGGTCGATGCGGTTGTCGCTTTTCAGGTACGAGTAGCTGATGCCAGGCATCAGCAAAGTACTCAGGCCTGAGTCGTCTCCGAGTTCGTACTCTTCGCGCTGCCATTTCAGGGAGATCACCCGCTGCCAGCCGCTCGGCAATTTGCTGTGCCATTCCGGTCCGAAGGTCAGCAGCTTGCTCAACGTGTCGGAGCCGTCGATGTCTTCAAATTGATAGCCGCCGGCCCAGCGCAGTTTGTCGGTCAGTGGCGGGTCGAGCGGGATATCGTAGAACAGCCCGACGTTTTGCCGTGGCGCCGAGAGTTCGGCCTCCCAGCCATAACTGTCGCCCTGCGGGTTGACCCAGTGGCGCGTCCAGTTGGCTTTGATACGTGGGCCGACGTCGGTCGAGTAACCGAGGCCAAGGCCCATGGTGCGCGGTTTGCGTGTGTCGAGTTTGACGTCGACCGGGATCACATCATTCTTTGCGGCAGTCGGTGCGGCATCGACGCGCACGCCTTCGAAATAGCCGCTCGATTGCAGGTCGCGGTTGAGTTCGGCGATCAGCTCCGAGTCGTACGGCTCGCCTTCCTTGAACGGCACCATGCGTTGCAGCAGGTCTTCGTCGAACGGCGTGTCGCCTTCGAATTTGACGCGGCCCAGCGCGTAACGCGGGCCGCTGTCGTAGATCAACTCAACATCGGCGACACCCGCGCGCGGGTCGACCAAGAGTTTTTGGCTGGTGAAGTGGCCGCTAAAGAAACCGAAGCGTGAAGCCTGATTCTGAATAATTCTTTTGGCGTCTTCATAACGCCCATGATTGAGCACCGCGCCGGACTTGAGCACGTCGCTTTTCGGTACACGAAAGGATTTGAGGGAGGCAGCCGGGCCGTCGACACGGATGGTGACGTTGCGCAGACGAATCGGTTCGCCGGGATCGATGTTCAGCACCAGGCGCGGTTTTTCGCCGCCCTTCACGTCACTTTCAATCTGCGGCTGGTAGTAGCCCAACGCCTGGGCCGCTTTGCGCGCCTGCTCTTCGGCACCGCGACTGAAGCGCAGCAAGGCTTCTTCGTCACGGTCACCGAGGCTGCCGATATAGCCTTCTATATTGGCCTTCAGTTCATCGTTGGACGGTTTGATCCGCACATCCAATTCACTTTGCGCCAGCGCCGCGCAGCTGGATAACAGCATGAGCACGCCACTGGTAAATCTTCCTGGAAACTTCATAGGCGCGGATGCTATCACGAGCTTGGGAGCGTGATAGATCAAGACTTGTCTCGAAAAGTTCGACGCTTAAGCAGTCGCCGTTTGTAACACTTGCGGATTGGCGTGGAAAAATACGTGTTCTCGTACCGGGCCGACGGCAACCTCGCCGATCTCCTCGTAACCCTGCCTTTTATAGAATTCCAGATAACGTGGATTGCCGGTGTCGAGCACCACGCCTTGCGAGGTTTCATCGACGGCGCACCAGTTGTGCACGGCGGTCAGCAGTTGCTCGCCAAAGTGTTTGCCCTGGAACTGCGGATGAATGCCCAGCAGCGGCAGCATGTGCACTGACTCGGTCGGCACGCACGCGGAAACCGCGTCGTGGTACTCGAGATAGCGGCGGGTGCAGCGGAAACCGGTGCTGAGCACCATGCGCAGGCGCCAGGCCCAACTCTCGGTGATGCCCAGGCGTCGTTGCGGTGGCGCGATCAGGGCGATGCCGATCAAGCGGTCGTTGACCAACAGGCCGATGGCCGGCAAGTCCTGGAGGAAATGCTGTTTGACCAATTCACGCACGGTGGCGCGAACGCGTTGTTCGTAGCCTGGGCGCTCGGCTTCGAACAGGTAGCCGAAGGTCGGTTCGTGGCGATAGGCCTGATAAAGCAGCGATCGGGCTTCGCGGGAATAACCGCGGTCGAGCATATGAATGTCGGCGATGGCGGTCTGGGTTTCAGGCATGACAGTGATTCTCCCCGGGGCGCGTCAAATGGCGGCGCTCTTGTTGGTACGAACCTTTTGGCGTTGGCACAGTTCCCCACAGGTATAGACCAACCTTGGATCTTCATCGACTGGGCGGGCCCAATCGCGAGCAGGCTCACTCCTACATTTGGATGAGTTCCCCTGTAGGAGTGAGCCTGCTCGCGATGGCGCCTTTGCAGACACCAAAAATCCCACAGCCAAAAATGATTTCTCCCACCCCACACTGGCCCATCTCCCCCATGTCAGCTAGCATCGCCCTTTTGCCAGGACTGCCGACCATGAAGATCGTTTCCTTCAACATCAACGGACTGCGCGCCCGTCCGCATCAGCTGGCAGCGCTGATCGAAAAACACCAGCCGGACGTGATCGGCCTGCAGGAAACCAAAGTCCACGACGACCAGTTCCCGCTCGAAGAAGTCCGCGCCCTCGGTTACCACGTGTACTTCCACGGGCAGAAAGGTCACTACGGCGTAGCGATGTTGTCGCGTCAGGAACCGATCGCCATTCACAAGGGTTTCGCCACCGACGACGAAGACGCCCAGCGGCGCTTTATCTGGGGCACCTTCGCCGACGCCAATGGCGTGCCGGTGACGATCATGAACGGCTATTTCCCACAGGGCGAAAGCCGCGACCACCCGACCAAATTCCCCGCCAAGCAGCGTTTCTACAGCGATCTGCAAGCACTGCTGGAAAGCCAGTTCCACAACGAACAACCGGTCGTGGTGATGGGCGATGTGAACATTTCCCCAGAAGACTGCGACATCGGCATCGGCCCGGACAACATGAAGCGCTGGCTGAAAACCGGTAAATGCAGTTTCCTGCCGGAAGAGCGCGAGTGGATGGCGCGCCTGAAGAACTGGGGCCTGACCGACAGCTATCGCCACCTGAACCCGGACGTGACCGATATGTTCAGCTGGTTCGATTACCGCAGCCGTGGTTTTGAGGATGAGCCGAAGCGCGGGTTGCGCATTGACGTGATTCTGGCGTCGCATGGTTTGCTGCCGCGAGTGAAGGCGGCGGGCGTGGATTATGAATTGCGCGGGATGGAAAAACCGTCCGACCATGCGCCGATCTGGCTTGAATTGAGCTAAAAATCAAAAGATCGCAGCCTGCGGCAGCTCCTACAATTGGAATGGGTTCCCCTGTAGGAGCTGCCGCAGGCTGCGATCTTTTGATCTGTCATCTTTTGGTCATGCGCCTGACTTAATCTCCCCGGCAATCCCCTTGGCTTGATTCGGTGCCGGCATGACCCTGCGTGTTCTGTGCGTCTTTCTCTTGAGTGCGTGGCTGACGGTGTCGGCCGCCGGTTTGCCGGTGCCCGACGACGGCCCGGCGTTGCGCATTCAGGGTTCCAACACCATCGGCGCCGAACTCGGCCCGGCATTGGTCGAAGGTCTGCTGCAACAGCAAGGCCTGCTGAAGATCCACCGCGAAACCCCGGGCACCGCCAACGAATTGCGCATTGTTGGCCAGACGGCTGAAGGCAAACGCGTGCTCATCGACGTCGCCGCGCACGGCTCCAGCACCGGTTTCACCGCCCTGAAAAATGCCAGCGCCGACCTCGCCGCCTCCTCCCGCGAGATCAAGGACAGCGAGCTGCTCAGTCTGCAATCCCTCGGCGATCTGAAAAGCGCCGCCGCCGAACAAGTCATCGCCATCGATGGCCTGGCGATCATCCTTCATCCCGAAAACCCGTTGCAGCAACTCGACACCGAGCAACTGGCGCGGATCTTCGCCGGCGAAGTGAAAAGCTGGGAAGACCTCGGTGGTCGCGGCGGTGCGATTCATTTATATGCGCGGGATGATCAGTCCGGCACCTACGACACGTTCAAGGAATTGGTGCTCAGTCGTCGTGGGAAAATGCTGAGCAGCGCGGCGAAACGTTTCGAATCCAGCGAGGAATTGTCCGACTCGGTGAGTAGCGACCCGCAGGGCATTGGATTTATCGGTTTGCCTTACGTGCGTCAGGCCAAAGCCGTGGCGATTGCCGATGGCGCGTCGCAATCGATGCTGCCGCTCAATAGTCTGATCGCCACCGAGGACTATCCGCTGTCTCGGCGACTGTTCTTTTATCTGCCGCCGGACAGCAGCAATCCGTGGGCAAAGGCATTGGTGGCGTTTGCGCAAAGTCGTCAGGGTCAGGAGATTGTTGCGCGCAACGGTTTTATCAGTCAGACCGTGCACGCCATGACGGTCGCGCCGAATGCGCTGATGCCCGAGGGTTATCAATCCCTCAGCCGTCACGCCCAACGTCTGACGGTGAACTTCCGTTTTGAAGAAGGCAGCGCGAGTCTGGACAACAAGGCGCGTCAGGATCTGGCGCGGGTGTTCGACTATATAAAGCGCCATGACAAGACCGATCGTGCGGTGACGCTGGTGGGCTTTGGTGATGTAAAGGACGACCCGGCGCGTGCGGATCTGTTGTCGAAGTTGCGGGCGATGGCGGTGCGACGGGAGTTGGTGAAGAGCGGCGTGGTGTTGCGCGAGGTGCGCGGGTTTGGCGCGCAGATGCCGGTGGCGACCAACAGTGCGGATGAGGGAAGGATCAAGAATCGGCGGGTTGAGGTTTGGGTGTATTGAGTCTGATGGTTATGTACTGAATGGGCTGGCCCTTTCGCGAGCAAGCTCGCTCCCACAGGGAACGCATTCTTCCATTTGGAATGCGGTTTAATGTGGGAGCGAGCTTGCTCGCGAAGGAAACGACGCGGTCTTACTGCCCGCTACGCAGCATTTCCTTCGGCACATACTTGCCGATCTCAAACTTGCCAATCGCCGCACGGTGCACTTCGTCAGGGCCATCGGCCAGACGCAATGTCCGTTGCATCGCATACATATAAGCCAGCGGGAAATCGTTCGACACCCCTGCCCCGCCATGCATCTGGATCGCCCGGTCGATCACGCGCAGCGCGACGTTCGGCGCAACAACCTTGATCTGCGCGATCTCGCTTTTCGCGATTTTGTTGCCGACGGTGTCCATCATGTACGCCGCTTTCAGCGTCAGCAGGCGCGCCATGTCGATCTCCATGCGCGAGTCGGCGATCTTGTCGATGTTACCGCCCAAGCGTGCCAATGGTTTGCCGAAAGCAGTACGGCTTACCGAACGTTTGCACATCAATTCCAGCGCACGCTCAGCCATGCCGACCGAACGCATGCAGTGGTGAATCCGGCCTGGGCCAAGACGACCTTGCGCAATTTCAAAGCCGCGTCCTTCACCCAACAGTACGTTTTCGTACGGCACACGTACGTTGTCGAACAGCACTTCGGCGTGACCGTGAGGCGCATCGTCGTAGCCGAACACTGGCAACGGACGAACGATTTTCACGCCCGGCGTATCGACCGGCACGAGGATCATCGAGTGCTGCGCGTGGCGCGGTGCATCGGGATTGCTCAGGCCCATGAAGATCAGAATCTTGCAGCGCGGATCGCAAGCACCGGACGTCCACCATTTTTTGCCGTTGATCACCCACTCGTCGCCATCACGCACGGCGCGGGCGGCCATGTTGGTGGCGTCGGAGGAGGCAACATCGGGTTCGGTCATGGCGAACGCCGAGCGGATTTCGCCGCGCAGCAGCGGTTCCAGCCAGCGTTGTTTTTGCTCTTCGTTGGCGTAACGCACCAGCACTTCCATGTTGCCGGTGTCCGGTGCCGAGCAGTTGAACGGCTCCGGGCCGAGCAGTGAGCGGCCCATGATTTCCGCCAGTGGCGCGTATTCGAGGTTGGTCAGACCGGCACCCAGTTCCGATTCAGGCAGAAACAGATTCCACAGGCCTTCGGCTTTGGCCTTGGCTTTGAGTTCTTCCATGATCGCCGTCGGCTGCCAGCGATCGCCTTCGGCAACCTGGCGCTCGAACACGGCTTCGGCCGGGTAAACGTAAGTGTCCATGAACGCGGTTACGCGCTCACGCAGTTCTTGCACCTTGGGCGAATAAGCGAAATCCATGAGCAGCTCCCGATGGTTAAGGCAGTTCTTCAGCAGAGGTTGTTTAGGTCATGCAATCGATGCTAGAACAGCGCTGATAATTTACCTAGCCTATTCTCGGCGTGTATAAACATTCATCACCGATATATGATCGGCTGATTGCCAGCCCCCCAAACACCGCACTAAATAACAAGAGAAGCCGCGTTATGAATCTGAGCAAGGTCGACCTCAACCTTTTCATCGTCTTCGACGCGATCTACACCGAAGCCAACCTGACCCGCGCCGGGCAGATTGTCGGCATCACCCAGCCGGCGGTGTCCAACGCGCTGGCACGGCTGCGCGAAACCTTCAACGACCCGCTCTTCGTGCGCACCGCTCAGGGCATGGTGCCGACGCCGATGGCGCAGAACATCATCGGTCCGGTGCGTAACGCGCTGTCGCTGCTGCGCGTGTCGGTTCAGGAAAGTCGTATTTTCAACCCGGCGCAAGCGGTCAAGACCTACCGCATCAGCATGACTGACCTCACCGAAGCAGTGATTTTGCCGCCGCTGTTTCAGCGCCTGCGCCGTCTGGCGCCGACCGTGATTATCGAAAGTTTCCTGTCGAAACGCCGTGAGACCACCAAGGAACTGGCGGCCGGGCGTCTGGATTTCGCTGTGGATGCGCCGCTCAACACCGACCCGCAGGTGCGTCACGTCAAGCTGATGGAAGACCGTTATGTGTGTGCGATGCGCAAGGGCCATCCGATGGCGGGCAAGGAAAAGCTGTCGCTGGATGATTATTTGTCGCTGACCCATATCCATATTTCCAGCCGCCGCAGCGGTCTGGGCTATGTCGATCTGGCACTGGGCAAAATGGGCATTCAGCGCAAGATCGCCCTGCGCTCGCAGCATTATTTGATGGCGTCGCAGGTGATGCAGCAGACGGATATGGTCATGACCGTGCCGGAGCGCTTTGCCCGTCGGCATGAGCTGCAGGCATTTAATCTGCCAGTGAATGATGTGCCGCCAGTGGAGACGCATCTGTATTGGCATGAAAGCACTGACCAGGATCCGGCGAATCGCTGGATGCGCGAGCAGATGATTGAGTTGTGCCAGCAGGTGACGGCGCAGGAGAAGAAGCTGGATAAGCAGGTGGTTTGAGGAAAGATCAAAAGATCGCAGCCTTCGGCAGCTCCTACATTTGGAATGCGTTTTACTGTAGGAGCTGCCGAAGGCTGCGATCTTTTTCTTGCTTGACGTAAACGTCAACCTGCCATTAGCTTAGCGCCAAGACCTTTTTCCGAGCGCTTCCATGAGCAGCCAGACTTATAGCATTTCCGACCTCGCCCGCGAGCTGGACATCACCACCCGGGCGATCCGCTTTTATGAAGAGCAAGGCCTGCTCAGCCCTGAGCGCCGTGGCCAGGAACGCATCTACTCGCCGCGCGACAAGGTCAGCCTGAAACTGATCCTGCGTGGCAAGCGCATCGGCTTCTCCTTGGCCGAATGCCGCGAACTGATCGAACTCTACGACCCGTCCAGAGGTAACACCAAACAGCTCAACAGCATGCTGGCGAAAATCACCGAGCGCCGCGAGCAACTGGAGCAACAGTTGCTGGATATCGAACAGATGAAACTGGAGCTTGATACCGCTGAAGAGCGTTGCGTACAGGCGCTTGAACAAACCCTCAAGAGCCAGCAGGCCTAAACGTGCCTTTTGTAGGAGCAAAGCTTGCTCGCGAAAGCACCCGTTCATTCACATTGATGTCGACTGACCTGACGCTTTCGCGAGCAAGCTCTGCTCCTACAAGGACTTTGACATTTCAGATAATGACAACAGGTCAACCGCCATGTCCCTCCCCTCCCAAGTACGCCTGATCGAAGTCGGCCCGCGCGATGGCCTGCAGAACGAAGCACAACCCATCAGCGTCGCCGACAAGGTGCAACTGGTCGACGCGCTCAGCGCCGCCGGCCTTGGCTATATAGAAGTCGGCAGTTTCGTTTCGCCCAGGTGGGTGCCGCAAATGGCCGGTTCCGCCGACGTGTTCGCGCAGATCCAGCGCAAACCCGGCGTGACTTATGGCGCACTGGCGCCGAACCTGCGCGGTTTTGAGGATGCGATTGCTGCCGGGGTCAAGGAAGTCGCGGTGTTCGCTGCCGCGTCCGAAGCCTTCTCGCAGCGCAACATCAACTGCTCGATCAGCGAAAGCCTGGCGCGCTTCGCCCCGATCATGGAAGCGGCGAAGCAACACGGCGTTACCGTGCGCGGTTACGTGTCCTGTGTGCTCGGTTGCCCGTACGAAGGCACCGTCGCACCGGAGCAAGTGGCGATGGTCGCGCGCGAGCTGTACGCGATGGGCTGCTACGAAGTTTCGCTGGGCGACACCATCGGCACCGGCACCGCTGGCGCGACTCGCCGTTTGTTTGAAGTGGTTTCGGCGCAGGTGCCACGGGACAAACTCGCCGGACATTTCCACGACACCTACGGTCAGGCGATGGCCAACATCTACGCCAGTCTGCTCGAAGGCATTTCGGTGTTCGACAGCTCTATCGCGGGCCTCGGCGGCTGTCCGTACGCCAAAGGTGCGAGCGGTAACGTTGCGACTGAAGATGTGGTGTACCTGCTCAACGGCCTCGGTATCAAGACCGGAATCGACCTGGACGCCTTGATTGCCGCGGGTCAGCAGATCAGCGCGGTGCTCGGTCGCCCGAGCGGTTCGCGCGTAGCCAAGGCCCGCAGCGCACAGTGAGGGGGGATGGTGTTACCGCTGTGTCCGGTATGTGGGCTTAAGCGAGTAACACGGAAACAAATTGTCTGGATTGGCCTGATCGAAAAATCCTACAAAATCACAAACCATTGATTTACAAGGCTTTTTAAAAGTTGGCACGCGTAATGCTATCTCTATGGCATAACAAGAATAAAAAGCAGCAAACCAATAAAAATAAGACGTAACGACTCTGACATAACAAAAACAACACGGCAGAGACGCAGCTAACAGATTTTTTTGGAGAAGGTGTGCTTTTCAGGGTGCTCTCAGGAGTGACCCGCAACCGGGCAGAGAACAATAAAACTACCTTCAGGTAGCTCCCGAATCGGTTGGATCGTTTAACGAGAAAGCAGATCAGCGCTCAAAAAAATACGTTTGCTCTTGACCCCGGATGGGGGTCGCCAAAAACAGCGGTAAAGGGCCACGGTTGCCAAAAACAACAACAGACCGACCCTCAATAATAAAAAAGAGCACGCGACGACAAAATTAAAGGGGAGCCTCGGCTCCCCTTTGTGCTTTCTGTGATTCCTCTTTCCAACACCGTTTATCCCCTGTGGGAGCGAGCTTGCTCGCGAAAGCGGTGTGTCATCAACAAAGATATTGGCTGACCTGACGCCTTCGCGAGCAAGCTCGCTCCCACAGGGGTGGTGGTTACCGTTCGATTGTTTTTAACTCTTCGATGCTGATTTCACGCATGCGGAATTTCTGAATCTTCCCCGTCACCGTCATCGGAAACTCTTCGACGAACTTGAAGTGCCGTGGCGTCTTGAAGTGCGCGATGCGTTCCTTACACCAGGTTTGCAACTCCAGCTCGGAGGCGTTGTGGCCGGGGTGAAATTTGATCCAGGCGACAATCTCCTCGCCGTAACGCGAGCACGGAATGCCGATCACCTGCACGTCCGCCACCGCCGGATGGGTGAAGAAAAACTCTTCCAGCTCACGCGGATAAACGTTCTCACCGCCGCGAATGATCATGTCCTTGTTACGCCCGGCGATGTTGACGTAACCCTCCTCGTTCATGCTCGCCAGGTCGCCGGTGTGCATCCAGCCAGCCTCATCGATAGCTTCAGCGGTGGCTTGCGGGTTTTGCCAATAGTCGAGCATCACGCTGTAACCACGGGTGCACAGTTCGCCGATGGTGCCGCGCGGCACGAGGTTGCCGGCCTCGTCGATGATCTTGCTTTCCAGTTGCGGCTGGGTGCGGCCGACGGTGGTCACGCGCAGTTCCAGTTCATCGTTGGGGCCGGTTTGCAGCGACACCGGGCTGGTCTCGGTCATGCCGTAGGCGATCTGCACTTCGCTCATGTGCATCTCGCTGATGACCCGGCGCATCACTTCGATCGGGCAGGTGGCGCCGGCCATGATCCCGGTGCGCAGGCTCGACAGATCGAATTCGGCGCGTTGCGGCTGATCCAGCATGGCGATGAACATGGTCGGCACGCCGTAGAGGCCGGTGGCTTTTTCTTCGGCGACGGTTTGCAGGGTCAGCAACGGATCGAAGGCGTCGTTGGGGTAAATCATCGTGCTGCCGTGGGTGACGCAGCCGAGGTTGCCCATGACCATGCCGAAGCAGTGATACAGCGGCACCGGGATCACCAGGCGATCGTGCGGGGTCAGGCCGATGCTTTCGCCGACCATGTAACCGTTGTTGAGGATGTTGTAGTGGCTGAGGGTCGCGCCTTTGGGGAAACCGGTGGTGCCGGAGGTGTATTGAATGTTTACCGGTTGATCGAAGTGCAGGCGGTTGCTGCGTTCGTTGAGTTGTTGCGGGGAAATGCTCGCGGCCATATCAGTCAATTGCGACCACGGCAGGAAACCTGATGGCGGTTGCGCGTCGAGACTGATCACGCCGCGCAATTCTGGCAAATGTTCGCTGCGCAGTTGGCCAATGGATTGATCGGCCAGTTCTGGTACCAATCCTTGCAACATGCCGTGGTAGTTCGACGACTTGAACGCGCCGGCGCAGACCAGCCATTGGCAGCCGGATTGTTTGAGCACGTATTCCAGTTCGGAACTGCGGTAGGCCGGGTTGACGTTGACCAGGATCACACCGATTTTCGCCGTGGCGAACTGGGTGATGCACCACTCAGCGCAGTTCGGTGCCCAGATGCCCAGGCGATCGCCGGCCTGTAAACCCAGGGCGAGCAGCGCTCTGGCGTGCACGTCGACGGCATCGGCCAGTTGCCGCCAGGAATAACGCAACTGCTGATGGCGCACGACGAGCGCTTCGCCGTCGGGATATTGCGCGACGGTCTGATCGAACTTCTGCCCGATGGTCATCGCCAGCAAGGTTTTGTCCTGTGAGCCACGGGTGTAGCTGCGCTGCGGGTTTGCACTGGGTTGATCCATGACGACCCCTATTGTCTTTATTTATGGGTTGCCGACGGTCACTTGTAGGAGTGAGCCTGCTCGCGATCTCGATCCATTAGCCAACACTTACGTCGACTGACACGACGCGATCGCGAGCAGGCTCACTCCTACAAAAACTAATCAGCTTTCAATCTTGAACTGCCCCTACTCTCGCTCAAGTTGACGTTAACGTAAAGGGTGATTGACAGCCATTCGTCACAGGCTTACGTTAACGTAAAGGTGAGAGCCGAGTGACCGCCCTCCCCACCCTACAAAAAAGCCAAAAGGTGACCCATGAGCTATCCATCCCTGAATTTTGCCCTCGGTGAAACCATCGACATGCTGCGCGATCAGGTTCAGTCCTTTGTCGCCAAGGAGATCGCTCCGCGTGCGGCGCAGATCGACAGCGACAACCTGTTCCCCGCCGACATGTGGCGCAAATTCGGTGACATGGGCCTGCTCGGCATTACCGTGCCGGAAGAGTACGGCGGCGCGGGTCTGGGTTACCTCGCGCACGTCGTGGCGATGGAAGAAATCAGCCGTGGCTCGGCCTCGGTGGCGCTGTCCTACGGCGCGCATTCGAACCTCTGCGTCAATCAGATCAATCGCAACGGCAACCACGAACAGAAAACCAAGTACCTGCCGAAACTGATCAGCGGCGAGCACGTCGGCGCATTGGCGATGAGCGAACCGAATGCCGGTTCCGACGTGGTCTCGATGAAATTGCGCGCCGACAAACGCGGCGACCGTTACGTCCTCAACGGCAGCAAAACCTGGATCACCAACGGCCCCGACGCCAACACTTACGTGATCTACGCCAAAACCGATCTGGAAAAAGGCCCGCACGGCATCACCGCATTCATCGTCGAACGCGACTGGAAAGGCTTCAGCCGCAGCAACAAGTTCGACAAGCTCGGCATGCGTGGTTCCAACACTTGCGAGCTGTTCTTCGATGACGTCGAAGTGCCGGAAGAAAACATCCTCGGCGTGCTCAACGGCGGTGTGAAAGTGTTGATGAGCGGCCTCGATTACGAGCGCGTCGTGCTCTCCGGCGGCCCGACCGGGATCATGCAGTCGTGCATGGACCTGATCGTGCCGTACATCCACGACCGCAAACAGTTCGGTCAAAGCATCGGCGAGTTCCAGCTGATCCAGGGCAAAGTCGCTGACATGTACACCCAACTCAACGCCAGCCGCGCTTATCTGTATGCCGTTGCGCAAGCCTGCGAGCGTGGCGAAACCACCCGTAAAGATGCCGCTGGCGTGATCCTCTACACCGCTGAGCGCGCCACACAAATGGCCCTCGACGCGATCCAGATTCTCGGCGGTAACGGTTACATCAACGAATTCCCGGCGGGCCGTCTGCTGCGCGACGCCAAGCTGTACGAAATCGGCGCCGGCACCAGTGAGATCCGTCGCATGCTGATCGGTCGCGAACTGTTCAACGAAACGAAATAAATTTCGTCAGCTGCGAGCTGCAAGTTTCAAGCTGCAAGAGAACAGCTTTAACTTGCCGCTCCAAGCTTGCAACTCGTAGCTGCTTACGGAGTAAGCCATGATTCTGCATACACAGCTCAATCCTCGTTCAGCGGAGTTCGCCGCCAACAGCGCGGCGATGCTCAAACAGGTCGACGCCCTGCACACCCTGCTCGCCCAAGTGGCGCAGGGTGGTGGCGCGAAAGCTCAGGAGCGTCACACTTCACGGGGCAAATTGCTGCCGCGTGAACGCATCAACCGTTTGCTCGATCCGGGCTCTCCGTTTCTGGAAATCAGCCAACTGGCCGCCCACGCTGTGTATGGCGAAGACGTGCCGGCGGCCGGTGTGATTGCCGGGATCGGCCGGGTCGAAGGCGTCGAGTGCATGATCGTCGCCAACGATGCGACGGTTAAGGGTGGCTCGTACTACCCGCTGACTGTGAAAAAACATCTGCGCGCACAAACCATCGCGCAGCAGAATCGTCTGCCGTGCATCTATCTGGTCGACTCCGGCGGCGCCAACCTGCCGCGTCAGGACGAAGTGTTCCCGGATCGCGAGCACTTCGGGCGGATCTTCTTCAACCAGGCCAACATGAGCGCGATGGGCATTCCGCAAATCGCCGTGGTCATGGGCTCGTGCACTGCGGGCGGCGCTTACGTGCCGGCGATGGCCGACGAAGCGATCATGGTGCGCAATCAGGCGACGATTTTCCTCGCTGGCCCGCCGTTGGTGAAAGCCGCGACCGGTGAAGTGGTCAGCGCCGAAGACCTCGGCGGGGCCGACGTGCATTGCAAGATTTCCGGGGTTGCCGACCACTACGCAGAGAGTGACGAACACGCCCTCGCCCTCGCCCGCCGCAGCGTCGCCAACCTCAACTGGCGCAAGCTCGGCGAAGTGCAACAGCGCGCACCGATAGCGCCGCTGTATGCCAGCGATGAGTTGTACGGCGTGGTTTCGGCGGACGCCAAGCAGCCGTTCGACGTGCGCGAAGTGATTGCACGACTGGTCGACGGTTCGGTGTTCGATGAGTTCAAAGCGCTGTTCGGCACCACGCTGGTCTGCGGTTTTGCGCATCTGCACGGTTACCCGATCGCGATTCTGGCGAACAACGGCATCCTCTTCGCCGAAGCCGCGCAGAAAGGCGCGCACTTCATCGAACTGGCCTGCCAGCGCGGCATTCCGCTGCTGTTCCTGCAAAACATCACCGGCTTCATGGTCGGCCAGAAATACGAGGCCGGCGGCATCGCCAAGCACGGTGCAAAACTGGTGACCGCTGTGGCGTGCGCCAAGGTGCCGAAGTTCACCGTGATCATCGGCGGCAGTTTCGGCGCCGGTAACTACGGCATGTGCGGACGCGCTTACGATCCGCGTTTTCTGTGGATGTGGCCGAATGCGCGCATTGGTGTGATGGGCGCTGAACAAGCGGCCGGCGTGTTGGTGCAGGTCAAACGCGAGCAGGCTGAACGCAGTGGCCAAAGCTTCAGTGCCGAGCAGGAAGCCGAGATCAAGCAACCGATCCTCGACCAGTACGAAGAACAGGGTCACCCCTACTATTCCAGCGCACGGCTGTGGGACGACGGCGTCATCGACCCGGCGCAGACCCGCGATGTGCTGGCCCTGGCCTTGTCCGCGTCGCTGAACGCGCCAATCGAACCGAGCCGCTTCGGCGTGTTCCGGATGTGATTCGATCCTGTAGGAGCAAGGCTTGCCCGCGAAGGCGATGTGTCAGTCACATCAATGGTGGAATGACTACTTTCGCGGGCAAGCCTTGCTCCCACAAGAACCGTGGAGACGGAAGAATATGAGCGACTTCAACACCCTCGAACTGCAAAGCGACCCACGGGGTTTCGCCACCCTGTGGCTCAACCGCCCAGAGAAAAACAACGCGTTCAACGCCGAGATGATCCGCGAACTGATCCTCGCCCTCGACAAGGTCGCCAGCGACGCGAGCCTGCGTTTCCTGCTGGTGCGCGGCCGCGGTAAGCACTTCAGCGCCGGCGCCGATCTGGCGTGGATGCAGCAATCGGCCGAGCTCGATTACCACACCAACCTCGACGACGCCCGCGAACTCGCCGAGCTGATGTACAACCTCGCCAAGCTGAAAATCCCCACCGTGGCCGTGGTGCAAGGCGCGGCATTCGGTGGCGCGCTGGGTTTGATCAGTTGCTGCGACATGGCGATTGGCGCCGACGACGCGCAGTTCTGTCTGTCGGAAGTGCGCATCGGTCTGGCGCCAGCGGTGATCAGTCCGTTCGTAGTGCAAGCCATTGGCGAACGTGCGGCCCGTCGTTATGCCCTGACTGCCGAACGTTTTGGCGGCCAGCGTGCGCGAGAGATCGGTTTGTTGTCCGACAGCTATCCGAGCGCTGAACTGGAGCAACAGGTCGAACAATGGATCAACAATCTGCTGCTCAATAGCCCCGCCGCCATGCGCGCCAGCAAGGATTTGTTGCGTGAAGTCGGCAACGGTTCGCTGACCCCGGCGCTGCGCCGCTACACCGAAAATGCCATCGCTCGCATCCGCGTCAGTCCGGAAGGTCAGGAAGGTCTGCGGGCCTTTCTGCAGAAACGTCCGCCGAGCTGGCAAGCCGAAACCACCACCAAGGAGCCGCGTTGATGAGCGCACCTGTTTTCACCACCCTGCTGGTGGCCAACCGTGGCGAAATCGCATGCCGCGTGATGCGCACCGCCAAAGCGCTGGGCCTGACCACCGTCGCCGTGCACAGCGCCACCGACCGTGAGGCGCGGCACAGCCGTGAAGCGGATATCCGCGTCGATCTCGGCGGCAGCAAAGCGGCTGACAGTTATTTGCAAATCGACAAACTGATTGCGGCGGCCAAGGCCAGCGGCGCGCAGGCGATTCATCCGGGTTACGGCTTTCTGTCGGAGAACGCCGGGTTCGCCCGCGCGATTGAAGCGGCCGGGCTGATTTTCCTCGGCCCACCGGCCTCGGCCATCGACGCGATGGGCAGCAAATCGGCGGCAAAAGCGCTGATGGAAACTGCCGGCGTGCCTTTGGTGCCGGGTTATCACGGAGAAGCGCAGGATCTCGAGACCTTCCGTGCTGCCTGCGAACGCATCGGTTATCCGGTGTTGCTTAAGGCTACGGCCGGCGGCGGTGGTAAAGGCATGAAAGTTGTTGAAGAGGTCAGCCAGCTCGCCGAAGCACTCGCCTCCGCTCAGCGTGAAGCGCAGTCGTCGTTCGGCGATTCGCGGATGCTGGTGGAGAAATATCTGCTGAAACCGCGTCACGTCGAAATTCAGGTGTTCGCCGATCAGCATGGCAATTGCCTGTACCTGAATGAGCGTGATTGCTCGATTCAGCGGCGGCATCAGAAAGTTGTCGAAGAGGCGCCAGCACCGGGCCTGTCCGCTGAACTGCGGCGGGCGATGGGCGAAGCGGCTGTGCGTTCGGCGCAGGCGATTGGTTATGTCGGCGCCGGCACGGTGGAGTTTCTGCTGGATGCGCGTGGCGAATTCTTCTTTATGGAGATGAACACGCGCCTTCAAGTTGAACACCCGGTGACCGAGGCGATCACTGGTCTGGATCTGGTCGCCTGGCAGATTCGTGTGGCGCGGGGTGAAGCGCTGCCGATCACTCAGGAGCAGGTGCCGCTCAATGGGCATGCGATTGAAGTGCGCTTGTATGCCGAAGACCCTTCGAATGATTTTCTGCCGGCCACCGGGCGTCTGGATTTGTATCGCGAGTCGGCTGAAGGGCCTGGGCGTCGAGTGGACAGCGGGGTTGAGGAAGGTGATGAGATTTCGCCGTTCTACGACCCGATGCTCGGCAAGCTGATTGCCTGGGGCGAGGATCGTGAACAGGCGCGCCTGCGTTTGTTGAGCATGCTCGATGAATTTGCGATTGGCGGGTTGAAGACCAACATCAACTTTCTGCGACGGATCATCGCGCATCCGGCGTTTGCGGCGGCGGAACTGGATACCGGGTTTATTCCGCGCTATCAGGCGCAATTGCTGCCAGCGCCGAGCGAATTGAGTGACGGGTTCTGGCAGGCGGCGGCGCAGGCGTTTGCGCAGAGTTTGCCGAGCGTTGTGCGGGCGGATGATGCTGCTTCACCGTGGTCGCGGAACAGCGGATTGCGCGCGGGTTTGCCTCGGGAAATTACCCTGCATTTGAGTTGCGAGGGGCAGGATCGGGCGTTGACACTGGGGGCTGGCGGCGATGCAAAACTGCTGGGCGATTCGCTGGTTGTTGAACACGAAGGCGTGCGTCGTACCTTGCGGGCGATTCGTCAGGGTGATGCGCTGTATCTGCAATGGGAAGGCGAGTTGCGTCGCGTTGAAGCGTACGACCCGATCAGTGCAGTGGAAGCCAGCAACAATCATCAGGGCGGTCTGACGGCACCGATGAACGGCAGCATCGTGCGGGTCTTGGTCGAGGCCGGGCAAACGGTTGAAGCCGGTGCGCAACTGGTGGTGCTGGAAGCGATGAAGATGGAGCACAGCATCCGTGCGCCGCATGCCGGGGTGATCAAAGCGCTGTATTGCCAGGAAGGTGAAATGGTCGGCGAAGGCAGCGCTTTGGTTGAACTGGAAGCAGTGTGAATAAACAGACCGATCCTACGCCTGGCGAGGATCGGTCTGACTAGAAGCGCGCCGTTGCCTGCACCACCACGCCGAGGATTCGACACTCCTCGGTGAACAAGGCTTTCGGCCACGTCGGATTGAGCGGTATCAGGTAACGCTGGCCGCCCTCTTCGTCGAGCTTGCGAAAAATCGCTTCATGGCTGTCCGACCACTGGGCGATCACCAGTTTGCCGGGCACTGCCTCTGCCTCCGGATCGACCAGAATCAGCATGCCTTCGGGGATGCTCGTGCCTTTGGGCGCGGTCATCGAATCGCCTGACACCCTCAGCCAGAACGCGGCGCCGCGAGCGTGATAATCCGTCAGCTCGAAGCGTTGCCTGTCCTCGTGTTTGCCGTAGGGCTGCGGCGCGCTTTCCCGCGCTTGCAGTGGCGCGCTCCAGTCGCTCAACGGGTAGCGAAAGTAAGGGTTGTATTTCTGCGTCAGCGGCATGTCGTCGTTCGCCACGGGCTGCGGCTCGCGAATGACCATCGCCACTTCGAGAAAATTCATGCCCAGCGCTTGCAGCACGCGGTTCATCTCCGCGACGCCCGGTTCACGACGTTTGTTCAGCCAATGGCCGATGCCGCCCTGGGACATGCCAACACGCTCTCCGAGCTCTGTTTGAGTGATTTTGAGTTCACTCATTTTGGCCTTGACCAACTCAATCCATTTATCCATGTGCGGCACCTTACGCGTGACGCCTTCGGCCAGCAAAACACAAATTGTCGTATTTAAATTCTGGTCACAACTACGCATCGTACTATGCTGACAGCACGGACAGTTAATCAAACAAGGAGTGACCTTTCATCATGAACATCAGCAGCCAAGACTTGCCCGACCTGCAAATGGACACCACGTTCACCTCGCCCCAAGGCAACGCCGCCGCGCAACGAGCGCTCGACTATTACTTGAAACCAACTGTGTCGACACCCGAGGTCGATGAGCGTTTTTTCGACGTCAACCGTCATGTCAGCGGCGAAGAAGCACTGGTACACGCCTCCGACCTATTGCGCTGCGCCGCCGCCACCGCTTTCAAAGCAGCAGAAAACCTGCAAGGCGCGAGTCGCGATCTGGCATTTTCAGTGGTGCACATGGTGGATATGGCGCGGGCGATGGTCGACCACTCGCTGGATGGCGATGAAGTCTGAGGAACGGGGGTTCGAACGGACAGGAAAGAATTTTCCAATCGCGCAGATAAAAACATTTGACTTGCAAATGATAATGATTATTATTGCATACAGCTGATCGCGAGATCAGTCGATGGACCAGAGACCTTAGGTCGGTCTTCTGGACTATCTCCTCATCAGGCTAATCACGGTTTTTGACCCGGATTTTTCCGGGTCTTTTTTTTACCCGTTTTTCGGGCTTGTGGCTTCAGGCTAATGAAGTCTTTAGGTGCTGCAAATTCGATGGCGCGGATAATATCAAAAGAATATCGATTGGCAAGCCAAGCCCGGCCGCATTGGGGCAAACTAACGACAAATAGCACTTGAGAATCAATCGCATAATCTCTAAGCTGCCTCCGCGTCATGGAGGACGCCCCCGCCACAACCCCGCAATTCCCCTCGGTTTCAGCCCAATCTTGTGTAAAGTATCGGCCATAACAATCCTGATCAGGAACCGATATGACCGTGGCCAAATCTTCGTTCGACATCAGCGCCAATTTCGACAGCGGCAACATCCAAGTCATCGACATCAGCAATCCGCTCAGCCCGGTTCTGGCTATCCGCCCGGACACGCGCAGCGCCCATTTTCAGTGGTTCCACTTCAAGGCCAGCGGCTTGCACGTCGGTCAGGAACACTGGTTCCGCCTGAACAACGCCAGCCAGTCCTCGTACAACAAAGCCTGGGATGGCTATCAAGCCGTGGCCTCCTACGATCACGTCAACTGGTTTCGCGTGCCGTCCATTTTTGAAGGCGATTGCTTGCGCTTCTGCCTCGAAGCCACGCAGACCCACGCCTGGTTCGCCTACTTCGAACCGTACAGCCGTGGCCGCCACGACTGGCTGATCGAGCAGGCGCTGACCAAGGCCGGCACCGAATTGCTGGCCACCGGCAAAAGCGTCGAAGGCCGCGACATCCAGTTGCTGCGCAAAGGCAGCGGCGCTGAAGGCCAGCGCAAAGTCTGGATCATCGCCCAGCAACACCCCGGCGAGCACATGGCCGAATGGTTCATGGAAGGCATCATCGAACGTCTGGAACGTCACGAAGATCCGGTGCTCAACAAGCTGCTGGCCAGCGCCGATCTGTACCTGGTGCCGAACATGAACCCGGACGGCGCTTTCCACGGCCACCTGCGCACCAACGCCATGGGCCAGGATTTGAACCGCGCCTGGCAGAACGCCAGTCAGGAAGTCAGCCCCGAGGTACTTTTCGTACAGCAGCAGATGGAAAAGTATGGCGTCGATCTGTTCCTTGACGCACACGGTGACGAGGAAATCCCTCACGTGTTCACCGCCGGTTGCGAAGGCAATCCGGGTTACACGCCGCGCATCGAGAAGCTTGAAGAGCACTTCCGCAGCCACCTCAAGCACACCACCAAAGACTTCCAGACCAAGTACGGCTATGTTCGCGACGAACCGGGCCAGGCCAACATGACCCTGGCTTGCAACAGCGTCGGCCAGAAATACGACTGCCTGTCGCTGACCCTGGAAATGCCGTTCAAGGATCACGACGACCATCCCGACAAAGAAACCGGCTGGTCGGGCAAACGCTCGAAACAACTGGGCAAAGACGTGCTGACCACCATCGCCGACATGGTCGACACCCTGCGCTGATCCCCTCCTCCGCTTAACCAAAAGATCGCAGTCTGACTGCGATCTTTTGCTTCAGGCCGTAGCTTTACGCGCCGGCCCGCCCCCTGACTCGCTCAATGACGATCGCGACCGCGCAACATGCTGTCGAGCACCTCATCGCGGCGCACCCAGCCATGAAACAACGCCGCCGCCAGGTGCAGCAGCACCGTCAGAAACAGCAGGTACGCCAGATAACCATGGGCCTTGCGCAGCAACGCAAACAACTGCGCATCGGCCGGCACAATCGACGGCAACTGCAGCGCGGTGCTGAGCATCACCGGTTCACCCGAGGCGCTGATCATCGCCCAACCGAGCAGCGGCAACACCAGCATCAACGCGTACAACAACAGATGCGAAGCCTTGGCCGCCAATACCTGAAAGTCCGGCAGATCCGCTGGCAAAGGGGGTTGGCGCGTGGTCAAACGCACCAGCAGACGCACGACAACCAATACCAGAATCGCAATGCCCAACGGCTTGTGCAGATGGATCAGCCATTCATGCCGCTCTGAAACAGACGTCACCATGCCCGCGCCAATAAACAGCATGGCGATGATCATCAGCGCCATCAGCCAGTGCAGCAGTCGCGCCAACAATACGAAATGCGTCGGTTGAGTTCTCATGGGCGAGCCTCCTGTTTGGCGGCGGGCAACTGGCTGACTTCGCTGGTGCGACGCAGGTAAGAATCGGCGTAACCGGCGGAGCGCGCGGCGAGCAACGGATCGGCGGTGCCTTGAATCCCGGCCGGCAACACCAGCGGGTCGTAGTTGATGTCGCGGCACTCGCCACTGAGCTGTGGCTGGGTTTTCTCCAGCACCAAAGTGCCCGCATTGACCACTTTGCGCCCCGCCGGCCAGGTTTTACTGGCGTCGTTGACCGGATCCTCAGGATTGGCCAAGGTGATATTCAACTGAAACCGCAGGGGTGCGGCGGCCAGTTTTTGCACCAGATCCTTCTCCAGAAAATCGCCGCCCTCAGGTGCCGTCGCCCCCGCTGCATCCTGCGCCAACGGCGTCATGCTCCAGCGCACGGCCTGCTTTTTGCCGCTGGCGTCGACCAGATAAAACGCGTTGATGCTGTTATAGGTTTCCGTGGCGTAACTGGCCGACGGCTTGGCGGTCTTCACCCACGTCAAAAACGGCACCGCTTCCGGGTGCGAGGCGAAAAAGGCAGGCACCTTGCTCGGATCCGGTTTGCCCGTCGCGGGATCCGGCGACTGCGCCTGTTGCAATTGATAGAACGCCTCGGGCGTGCCAACCGGGAACACCGGCATGCTGTTCATCCCGGTGCGCCACTGCTGCCCGTTGGCCTGAGTGAAACGCAGCGCCAGACTGCGAATCGGCACGCTGCTGTCCGGCGCATAAGGGTTGCCCGCCGGCAGTGCGAAACGTCCGACCACCGGGGTACTCGGATCATTGAACACCTGGGCGGTGGAGAACACCCGCGCCTCGCCGCTGCTCTCGAAATGGCCGATCACGCAGACGCCTTTGGCATGATTACGGCGAAATCCCGGATGCACGCCGTTGTTCTTTTCCAGCACATCGACCAGCGCTTTCGGCGTCAGACGTTGTGGGTCAAAGTTGCCATGCACGTAGGCAAACGCCCCGGCCACGGCGGCGACCACGACGGCGATGCCGCCCAGACGCAAGATCAGGCTCGCGGCACTCAAGGGCGGGCGCTGCGGCCTTTCGGGCGGGGCAGCGTTGGGGGATGAGCGATCAACCATGAACGACTCCAGGGCCATCGGCCACGAGTAGGAAGAATCAGCAAGACGCGCCCCGTCGGGGTTTATTCCACGGCCCGGTATTTATTTTTCCGAACGTGGAATAACCTGCCACGGCAGACGTCTCCCTAGTCCACAGCGTAGTGACTAGCAGAACTTCATGAGCGAATTCGACGAACAGTTGAGAGAAATCATTCCCAGATTGCGCCGCTTTGCCGTGTCGTTGACGCGCAACAGCAGCAGCGCAGACGATCTGGTGCAGGCGAGCCTGGAGCGCGCCCTGTCGAGTTGGGGCGATAAACGTGCCGACGGCGACTTGCGTGCCTGGCTGTTTGCGATCCTCTATCGGCAATTTCTCGACGCCCATCGCCGCTCCCGGCGCTATGCGCGGATGCTCGAATTTTTCACCGGACGTGACGACGCCGAACCCTCGGTCGAACGCACGGTAATCGCCCAATCGACCCTGCAAGCCTTCGACCGACTGCCGACTGAACAGCGCGCCCTGCTGCTGATGGTCTCGGTCGAGGGCCTGACTTATAAAGAGGTCGCCGAGATTCTTGGCGCCCCGATCGGCACCGTGATGTCGCGCCTGTCCCGCGCCCGCCAGGCCTTGCGCCAACTCAGCGACGGCGAAATCAGCAGCCCTTCTTTGCGGATACTCAAATGATCAGCCTGCCTCCCAGCGAGCGTGATTTGCACGCCTACATCGACCACCAACTCAGCGACGCCGACCGGCGTGTGCTGGAGACCTGGCTGGCCGCTCACCCGGATGAAGCCGCGCAAGTGCGCGCCTGGCAACAGGACGCCCAGCAACTGCGCGCGGCCCTCAGCGGCGCGTTGCAGCAACCAGCCAATCCGGAGCTTGACCCGGCAATGATTCGTCAGCGCCGCCAACGCCAGTCACGGCGCCATCTGGCCAGTGCGGCGATGTTGCTGATCGCGGTCAGCATCGGTGGTTTCAGTGGTTGGCAGGCACGGGAAATGACCCTTGTGCGTTCTTCGATGTTGCCGATGACCGACGCCCTTCAGGCCTATCGATTGATTGCCCAGCAAGGCATGTTGCCGGCGGATTACAAGGTCGACAGTGACGGCGACATGCAGCGTTGGCTCGACCGCTATTTCACTCAGGCCAGCCGTTTGCCGGATCTGAAAGCAGCCGGGTTTGAACCGGTCAGCGGGCGCCTGCTGAGCACCGACGAAGGCCCGGCGGCGATGGTGCTGTATGAGGATGGCAGCGGGCACAAAGTGAGTTTTTACGTGCGCCCGCCGGGGCCGAAGAACACCTTTTTGCCGCGCGGTAGCCGCAGTGATGGGGATTTGCAGGCTGAGTACTGGTCGGGAGGTGGCTATAACTATGCGGTGGTGAGCCCGATCGAACTCAAGCCATCACTGCCATTCTGATGTCGTGTAGGAGCTGCGGCACGATGCGATCTTTTGATCTTGCTTTCAAAAAGTCAGGGGCAAAAGATCGCAGCCTCGTTTCACTCGACAGCTCCTACAGAGGTACGCTGCTTCAGAAACCGACGTCGAGCACTACGTTATCCAGATACGTGCCCGCCGGCGGCGTGGTCTGGTCGGTGTAGATTTTTGCGTTGTAGTTGAAGATCTGGCTGCCTGTGCCCAGTCCGTTGCCGGGGTTGACCTCGGCATCGGTGCTCGACCGACGTGCCGTGCCGACACTGCCCCAGCGCGTTGTCCCGGCGCTTTTGAAGATGTCGTAGGCCAGATAATTGCTGCCGGAAATCATCCGCCGCCGCCCCCCCACGCTTACTGCATTCTGCCCGTCGCTCAAGCCCACGGTGTAAGCGCTGCCCTTGGTGCACGCCAGATTGATGGTCTGCCCGCTCACCGGAGTGAACGCACTAATCACTGGTGCGCTACCGAAGGCGATGTTCGGCGCGGTGATTGTGCAGTCATTGGATACAGTCAGGTTCACCGTCAACGTGGTCGTAGCATTATTGATATCGCGGCCGATGCAGATCGCCCCAATGCCAATCCCCGAACAGTAATTCCAGTTCCAGAAAATGCTCAGCGTCTCGGTGTAGACCCCGGCGGCGACGTTGCTGCCAATGGTTGTGCCCAAATACAGCGGCACGGTTTTCGGCGTCGTGCCGTTGAGCAGGCCCAAGGCATCAATGATGCCGTTGCGGGCGAAGTCATAAGCGGTGCCACGGGTCAGCGGGTAGCTGGTGCTGTTGTTGGCGTAAATCGTGTAACTGATGACATCGCCGGTCGGCCCGACCAGACCGCTTTGGGTCGAGGACACGGTGCCCCAGAAGTGGTCGTTGCTGGTCAGCAAGGACAGCAGCGATCCGGTGCAGCTCAACCCGCCATTCAATGTCGAACTGGGTTGAGCGGTGGTGCGCACGGCGATCGAACTGATCGAACCGAATGACGCTGGGGTCGTCCCCACCACCGAGCACAACGCCTGCGCCGCCCCCGGCAGCATCAGCGCGAGCCACAAAAACATCCGTGCAACAGTCATTGGCACACCAGCGGGCCGATCAGCGGCACCTGGTTCTGCTGCATATCGACCGGGAATTGCACTCGACAGGTGCTGCCATCGGCCAACGTCACTTCCAGGGAATTCCGCGCTTCGAGATTTTCCAGATAGACCAGGCCATCCCAGCCCACCACCGTCCGCGCACCACTCTGCTCGTGCAGCACACCCGCGCCCAACGGCAGTTCGCGTTTCTGCGCGTCGACCAGCACGATGCTCGCGGCAATCACCCGCGTCAGCGGAAACTCCAGCAGATAACCACTGCCACGCCGCACGGCAATACGCTGTTCGACGTTCGGGCTGCGCACGTTTGGCGGCAGGTTGAGCGGATCGATCTCGTATTTGCCGCGGTAATAGGCGCTGCTCCACGGCACCAGCAAATGGCCGTTCTTGTCCGTCTCGCCGACCTGCTGATTTTCGTAGCGCACCGGAATGTTGGAAAAGCCTTCAGTGCTGACCACAACAAAAGCATCGTCGATGCGGTTGGCGGCGAACACTTGCTTGTCCATCCACACCAGCGAACCACTGGCATCGGCCCAACGGGTTTCGGCGTCGGACGAACCGTAAATCCCGGCCTGCAACTGCACCGATTGTAGACGCCAAGTCACGTCGGCCTGTCGATAGTCCGGGCCATCGCCCTTGGCGTAACCCAGATTGAAACCTACGCCGCCCTCGGTCGGCACCGCGCGGCTGTAGTTGACCCGCTGCTGGCTCTGCCCGGTTTTGCTGCGCTCGGTGCTGATCGCCAGGCTGCCGCGCAGGTCGAACGGAACCACCACTTGCGCCTGCAGCGCCCAGTTGCTGTCGCCGATTTCGCGGTTGGCTGACAGGTAGAAACTGCTGTTGCGCCACAGCGGTTTGCTCCAGCTAAGGTTGAGCAATTGTGTGCGTGAATCGTCCGCCGCGCGCACATCGAAATAGCCTGCGCCGAGGCTGCCCCAACGGTCGAGGTTAACGCTGAGGGTCGCCTGTTCACTGCGCCGACTGAGGCTGATGTAGGGCGTGTCGACCACGGTCAGGTCAGCGTATTGATCGTGGCGTTGCAGGCGCTGATAAGAAAAGCTGAAACGCTGATTGCTGTACTGATAGCCGAGGCTCAACTGCTGACCGCCCTCGCCGTCGAAACGACTTTGACTCATGGCGCTGTTGAGCACGCCGAAATTGCCCAATCGCAGATTGCCGCCGAGGCCGCCGAGGGTCAGCGAGTCGGAGGCTTCAGCGTGGCTTTCCAAGGTAAAGCTGTCGCTGACGCCGTAGCGCAGGCTGCCGGAGGTTACGCCCGGGCCGTAGTTGAAATCCTTCAAAGCGTAATCACGCCGCAGGGAACCGGCGGCCACGGAAAAATCGCTCAAGCCTTTTTGCAACAAGCTGCTGGTGACATAGAACGGCACCGTGGTCGACACCTGTCGACCCAACGCATCCGTGGTCACCACCACGGCTTCGCCCGCGCCGTTGATAAATGGAATGTTGGTCAGCGTGTACGGCCCCGGTTGCAGTTCGGCACTGCTGGATTTGTAGCCGTTGATAAACAGATCGACCGAGGACGGCACCGCCGCTTCGCCGGCAAATTGCGGCAACGGATAGGTGACCAGATCCGGGCGCACGGCGAAGTCCCGCGAGAACTGCACGCCACCGAGACGCACCGAACTGCTCCAAGGCAAGGCGCCGCTGATCACGTCGCCGGCTTCGTAAGTGAGCATTCGCTCGTCGTCGGAATAACGCCAGGTGGTGTCGTAGCGCAGGTAACCGTTGTCCAGTGTGCTGACTGAATCACCGGACAATGTGCGTCGATATTGCCCGGTGTTGGACAACGTGCCCCAACTGTCGAACAGGCGCACTTCGTTCCACGCCGCTAAATAGGTGCCGGCATCGTCGGTGTCGTTGAGGTAGAGGTCATAGTTGAACAACGCGCCGAAACTGCTCAGCGCCGGAGTGCGTGGATAGGCCTGGCGATTACCGATGAACTGTTCTGGGAGCCACTCCGGCGGCACGTTGAGCAGCAAGCGTTGACCGACGCTGTCGTATTCGCTGTGCAGACCGGGCAGGCTGTCGAGGTCGACTTCAGTGCTGATGTTTTCAGGCAGTTTCATACCGGTTTCACGCAGTGCCGTGGCGGGTAAAAACAGGCGGCCGCCGCGCTGCTGCACTGCCACCACTTGCCCGGTATTCATCTGGTTGACCACCAGTTCGAGAAACAACTGTGCATCGCTGACGGCCTCCATGCCGCTGGGCGGTGGCGGCAGTTCGCCGGCCCCGGACGGTTGAACGAACACCAGGCAGCACGCGCCGGTGAGATGCCACAACGGACGCTGAATACGGCGAGCCCATCCTCGGCTCATACGCGCTTTACGTCCGTCAATGGACTGAATCCTCCTGATACTGCGGGTGGCCATGACCACTTTCATTGTGGTCAGTGAACCCTGTGGCACTGGTGAATCCCTTTGCCATGACACCGAATCAGCCCATTCACTTCGCCGGGGTAATGCTCTGCACCTGCGCCCCGCCATTCACCCGCACCTGCAACGCCGAATCCCCCGCCAGCCCTCCCGGTGCCGGCCAGCGCATCACCGCGCCCGGTAGCACGTAGCCGAGCAAGCCTTCCGCCAACGGTTTGTTCTGCCCGCCCTGTTTGATCGCGACATCCGTCAACCGCGCATGCACCGCACCTTGATTGCGCACCTCGACATACGGCCGGCCGTCCACCGCCACCGTGCGCCAGGTCAATTGTGGCAAACCAATCCCCTTGGGATCGCGCTGGCGGGTGCTGTCTTCTTTGCTCCACAGACCGGCGCCGTAAGCGAACAGCGGCACCGAATAGCGCATCTGAAAACGAATCGCCGCCGCTGTTTTGCCACCTTCAGCACTGGGCGGTTGTGCGGACGGGATTTCGTCGATGATGATTCGGTAGGCCAGTTCCTGCCCGGGCGGCACGTCCTTGGTGCGGGTCAGACGCACCAGTTGTTTCTGACCCGGCTCGATCTTCGCCACCGGCGGGCTGCCGATCACATCGCGCTGGTTCTGGTATTGCTCCTCGTACCCGTTCTGGCTCCAGCCGAACACGCGAATCTGCAGGTTGGCGGTTTCAGTGCCGCGATTTTCCAGCCACAACGCGCTGGCCTGTTGATCAGCCTCCAGCACCGGATCGATCGGCCAGATCAGCACCGAACTGGCGGCGTGCGCATAACCTGCCCCGAGCGTGAACAGCGCCAACACCGCGCGCCGAATGAACGTAACTGCCCCCATAAACCTGCTCCTTGTCGGCACATCAAACCTCGCCTCACCACGACAGTTGCACCTGCAACACATCGCTGTACGTCCCCCCAGGCTGATTGCCCGGCAATTGCACCTGACCGTAAATCGGCAGGCGGATGTTGTTTGCATCGCTGTACGCCACAGCCACACTCTGGCCAATGCCCAGACTCTGGCTGTACGCCGCATCGCGGAACAGCGTGTACGCCACCCGCGCGCTGCCGCTATTGACCTGCATGTGCCGGCCACTGCTGTTGTACTGGCCGCCGTCGACGCTCATGTTCAACGTCACCCCCGGCGTGCATTGCAACTGCACGCCGCCAGTCAGTGCGACCTGCACCGTGCCGGTGGCCAGCGCCGACCGTGAACCGAAATTCAGCCCGCCATAGTTCGACACCCCGCCCACCACCAGGCACCCCGCCGTGACCGTGGCGCTGACCTGAAAGCTCTGGCTGGTCGCCGCCGTCAGCGGCAGCGGTGCACTGCCCGCACAGAGCAGGAGCAACGCGATGCCGCCATGGCGAAACATGGCATCAGAACGTCAGTTCAACAGCAACGGTGTCGGTGTAGGTGCCGGCCGGCAAACCGGCCTTGCCCACGGCCTGACCGTAGATATTAACGGTCTGCGCGACACCGGTACTCGCGGCGAGATTGATCGTCCCGTCGATCGCCAACAGCTGCGAGTGCCCGGCATCGGTGTAAAAGTCGTAGGGCACGTAATTCGCCACGCCGTCGTACAACGCACGGGTGCCACCCGGCGACATGCCGTCATGGGCACCGGCGCGCACTTTTACCGTCGGCGTGGTGCCGCTGGAGCACAGAATCGACAGCGCCCCGCCGCCACCGCCCAGCACTTGCCCGGTGGCCGTGGTGAACAGGCTGTTGGCGGTGCCGAAGTTCAAGGCACCGAAGTTCAGACCGGTGGAGCCACCGGCGCCGTTGACCTGACAGCTGCTGATCAGGATCAGGCTGGAGGTGATCTGGCCAGTGACCGTGGTGGCGGCGTTAGCGCTGGAAACCAGCGCCAGACCGAGCAGCGGCAAACCTATCCTTGATGCAAACGTACGCATGGTGTCCGTCCTCTACGGGGTTACCAGTCGAGCGTCACCGTCAGGGTGTCGGTGTAGACCCCTGCCGGAACCGCGCGGGTATTCGCCACCACCGAGCCAAATACCGGAATGGGTATTTGTGCAGCGCTGGTGACAGCGAAATTGTGTTGTTGGCCGATGCTGTAGCTCTGCGCGCCCGAGGGGTCGAGAAACAGCTGATAAGGGAGGGTCTGGCGGCCGTTGCTCAGGCGCCGGGTGTTGCCGTCGCCATGGGTGCCGCCGTCGATGGTGACGGTGAAACCGGTGACCGAAGGGTTGCAGGCGACATTGAGTTTGCCGCTGGTGTCGCCGTCGAGGGCTGCTTTGATCGGCGCGTTCCAGGTCGGCCCCTGCTGACCGAAATCCAGCGTGCCGAGATCGCTGACCGGACTGGCGGGGTTGGAGGTATTGGTGACTTCGCAGCCGGCGATCAGGATCAGCCGCGCGTGGATCTGCCCGCTGACCGCTGCTTGCACATCGTCCGCGAGCAGCGCCAGCGTACCTGCTGCCATGACCATCCAGTATTTGCCTGCCATTGCGCCCGTCCCTACTCCTTCAGCGACTGCATCCATTGCGCTCATCATTGAGCACTGCGTTGTTGCTGTCCGTTGCGATCACCAGGTGACCGTGACTTTCACTAAATCCGAATAGCGGCTGACCTTCGGCACTTGCGCCAGCCGCTCGATCCGCGCATACAACGGCAACTCCACCGTGCCAGTGTCCGGCACCCGCCCGCTGACCGCTACGTCCACCACCAGCGGCACTCGCCGCGCCGCATCCTGATACAAGCGGTAAGGAATCGGCTTGCTGCCCTCCGATCCGGCCATGTATCGCACCTCACCGACACCGCCGTGCAAACCGCCGTCAATGCGCATCTGATAAGGCGTGTCCGGGTTGCATTCCAGCCGTGGCAAGCGTTGATTGGTCAGCGCCGCACTCAATGGCCCGTCAGGGTCGTCGAGGCGCGCGGTGCTACCAAAGTCGAGCACGCCGAGCTGCTCGATCCCGGCCTCGCGTTGCTGGCCGATCAACTGGCAGCCGCGCTGCACGTCGACTCGCACTTCGACCTGTAGATCCGCCGCGTATGCAGGTGCAGCAAGCACACCCAGCAGGCCCATGACCACTCGTTGTTTCACTGCGCCATTCCTTGTCAGCACTGGCTTGCGCTGTCGTGACTGTGTTTCAGGTTAGCAACGCACGGCGATTGCGCCAGTCAATTGGATCCATGGAGCGGTCGGGTTATGTTTCGAAAGGTTGGCAACACGCGGAAAATGTTCTGTCACCGAACGGCCTCGACAGCCCGAGGTAGAAGCCGTTGACGTCGCCTGGTTACAATGTCGCGCCGCACTCCGGGGAGGCGGCATGACCGATACGGAGTGACCGCAGAGTGCCCGCCCGACCGCCGAAACGATCACACCTGAGCCAACGCTGGCCGGTGCTGCGCCGCTTGTTCGGCAAGGGCATTGGCGCCAGCGCCGGGCACGAGGCGAGCGCACAGTCGATCCGCGATTATTTCCGCAACAAGGCGCACCAGCAGGGTTACACCCTCAGCCACAGTCAGCAGCGCGTCATCGATTGCATGGCGCAACAGGCCAGTCTGCTGTTCGGCGCCACCGCACAAACTCCGCCGAGCCTGTACCTGCACGGCGCGGTCGGGCGTGGCAAGAGCTGGCTGCTCGACGGTTTCTTTCAGGCGCTGCCGATCACGCAAAAGCGGCGGCTGCACTTCCATCAGTTTTTCGCGCAATTGCATCAAGGCATGTTCAGCCATCGCGAGCAGGACGATGCCCTCGCTGTCACCCTCGATGAACTGCTGAAAGATTGTCGGGTGTTGTGTTTCGACGAGTTTCACGTGCATGACATTGGCGACGCGATGCTCATCACCCGGCTGTTCAAAGCGCTGTTCCAGCGTGGAATTCTGCTGTTGGTGACCTCTAACTATCCGCCCGAAGGCTTGCTGCCCAACCCGCTCTATCACGCGCGTTTCAAACCGGTGATCGAGTTGATCAATACGCGCATGCAGGTCATGGAAGTCGGCGGCCCGCATGATTACCGCAGTCTGGCGCGCAATCATGAGCATCAAGTATTTACCCATGGGCATTATGTCTGGCCGGGTACGGCCGATCAGCGCATGGCCCTGAACCTGCCGGCACAAGATGCCCCTCCATTGTCGCTGGCCGTCGGTACCCGGCATTTTCGGGCGCGACGGTGTGAAGACAGAAGCGTGGCTTTTACCTTCGATGACCTGTGCGAGCAGCCGACGGCGGTGATGGATTATCTGGAGTTGTGTCGGCGTTTCGACCACTGGGTGATTGATGATTTGCCACTGCTGGGCGACTGCTCGATTGCGGCGCAACAGCGCTTCATTAATTTGATCGACGTGCTTTATGACCAGGATAAACACCTGACGTTGATAGGCCGGTCGTCGTTGTGCGAAAGCCTGGGTGGCGATGCGATTGATCTAGGGCGCACGCGTAGCCGGTTGGGGCAGCTTCAGGTTATCCCTCAACTAGCCTGACGCCAGCCTCTGTAGGAGCTGTCGAGTGAAACGAGGCTGCGATCTTTTGACCCTCGGTTTGCCAAATCAAAAGATCGCAGCCTGCGGCAGCTCCTACACCTGCATTAGCTTCTGCCGTTATCATGTCGTCCATTCCCAAGCGCCTCGTGTCTTGGCCCTCTTTCTAAAGTGAACACCTACATGCACACCCTTGCTCAATTGCGCGCCGGCGAGTTGTCGGGCATCACGCGGCTGGATCTGTCGTGCGGGCTGACCGAGTTTCCGCGCGAGATTTTCGAGCTGGCCGACACCCTCGAAATCCTCAATCTCAGCGGCAATAACCTGAGCAGTCTGCCGGATGATCTGCACCGTCTGACCCGCCTGCGCGTGCTGTTCTGCTCCGACAACCCGTTCACCGAACTGCCCGCCTGCCTCGGCCAATGCGCGGCGTTGACGATGATCGGTTTCAAGGCCAACCGCATCGTCAACGTTCCCGGTGTCGCGCTGCCGCCGCTGTTGCGCTGGCTGATCCTGACCGACAACTGCATCGAAACCTTGCCGAGCGAACTGGGCGAACGCCCCTATCTGCAGAAACTCATGCTGTCTGGCAATCGTCTGCAAGCGCTGCCGCCGTCGCTGAGCCAATGCCACCGGTTGGAGCTGTTGCGCATCTCCGTCAACCAGTTCAGCGAGTTGCCGCAATGGCTGCTGAACTTGCCGAGCCTGACCTGGCTGGCCTACGCCGGTAATCCGCTGGAAACCGAAGCCGATGCTGCCGCCCTCGAAGCCACGCCACTGATCGACTGGTCAGCGTTGCGTCTGGGGGAGAAGCTGGGCGAAGGCGCCTCCGGGGTGATTTATCGGGCGGTTTGGCGGCGTGCTGATCACACCGAGGAAGCGGTCGCGGTGAAGTTATACAAAGGTGAGATGACCAGCGACGGCTCACCGCTGCACGAGATGAACGCGTGCATCACCGCCGGCCTGCACCCGAATCTGATACGCGTTGAAGGGAGAATCGACGGCCACCCCGACGGTCAGCAAGGCTTGGTCATGCAGTTGATCGATCCGAGCTTTCTCAATCTCGCCGGGTTGCCAAGTCTGGCGTCGTGTTCGCGGGATGTTTACGCCGATGACCTGCGCTTCACGGCTGACGTTGCGCTGCGCATTGCCAAGGGCGTTGCCTCAGCGGCGGAGCATCTGCATGAGCAAGGCATCACCCACGGCGATCTCTACGGGCACAACATTATGTTGAACGACCGAGGCGATTGTTTATTGGGGGATTTTGGCGGGGCGTCGTTCCATGCCACGACGGATAACGCGCAGACACGGGCGCTGCAACGCATTGAAGTGCGGGCGTTCGGGGTTTTGTTGGGGGAATTGCTGGCGCGTATCGACTCGGGGTTGAGTGAAGAGCGGTGTTTGCAGCTGGAGGAGCTGGAGCGGCGTTGCTGTCAGGCGGATGTGCTGGCGCGGCCGGGGTTCAGTGAAGTTTTGCGGGATCTTGAAAATTTGTGACCGCTGCGCGGTCAATCGCGAGCAGGCTCACTCCTACAAGTGAAATGCGTTCCAATGTAGGAGTGAGCCTGCTCGCGATGAGGCCATCAGTGGCGACGAAAATCAGCCAGCCAGCCCCACAAACATGTCTTGCACGTCATCATGGTTATCGAGGCCTTCAAGGAACGCCTCAACTTCAGCCATCTGCTCATCGCTCAACCCGGTCACCGGGTTTTTCGGCTGGTAGCCAAGCTTGGCCGACAACACGGTGAAGCCTTGCTCCGGCAGGGCTTTCTGCACGGCATCAAGGTCAGTCGGGTCGGTCAGGAACAGTGTTGCGCCGTCTTCGCCCGGCTCGAAATCCTGAGCACCGGCTTCGATCGCGGCCATTTCTGGATCGGCGTCCGGGGTGTCCGGCGACGCTTCGATCATGCCAACGTGATTGAAGTCCCACGCGACCGAACCGGAAGCGCCCAGTTGGCCCTTGCGGAACGCGACGCGGATTTCGGCGACGGTGCGGTTGACGTTGTCGGTCACGCACTCGACGATCAGCGGCACTTGGTGCGGGGCGAAACCTTCGTAGGTCACGCGATGGTATTGCACCGCTTCACCGAGCAGACCGGCGCCTTTCTTGATCGCGCGATCGAGGGTTTCTTTCGGCATCGAGGCTTTCTTGGCCTGTTCAACCACCAGACGCAAGTGTGCGTTGGTGGTGGTATCGGCACCGTTACGCGCAGCAATGGTGATTTCTTTCACCAGTTTGCCGAAGATTTTGCCCCTGGCGTTGGCTGCCGCTTCTTTGTGTTTAACCTTCCACTGTGCGCCCATTACTCACTCTCTTGATCTGTGGCGCCGAGACATCTATTGGCCGACGCGTGGCGCCAAGTTTATACGGCCTAAAGTCGGCAATCGACCAAAAATATTGATTGGCGAATCGACATCTTCACCACAACGTGTAGGGCGATTCTGAAAAGCTGCCTTGCGGTGACTATTCCGCGCTGCGGTTTCGTACCCTCTGCCGTCCGTATTGACCGACAGAACCTGTACGAATGCTCAATGACATGGAAAGTCCCTTCACCCTGACCCTGATCGATGGCGGATTGTGCCTGCCGGTGGTGCGTTTCAGCGGTGATGAAGCGCTCAATCAGCCCTTTCGCTTCGAGGTCGATGTCATTGGCCTGGCGCCCGCCGTTCTGCCCGACAGCTTGCTGGAGCAACCGGCGTATTTACGCCTGAGCGAGCAGCACGGTGTGCATGGCCTGATCCACAGTGTCCGTTGCGAACATCGCGGCACGCACCGGATCGGTTATCGATTGGTGCTGGTGCCTTATCTGCAACGTCTGGCGCAATCGCTTAAACGCCGGGTGTTTGTGCAGTTGAGTGTGCCGGCGATCCTTGCACAATTGCTCGCGGAGCATGGGCTGCCAAAGAACAGCTTTCGCATCGAAATGACCGTGGGCCACTACCCCGTGCGGGACTTTTGCATTCAGTACGAGGAAAGCGACCTGGCGCTGCTGCAACGTCTGTGTGAAGAGGAAGGCATTCATTATCACTTCGAGCATCGGCCTGACGGGCATGTAGTGGTGTTTGCCGATGACAGCCTAAGCCTGCCGCAGGAACCTACGCTGCTGCCCTTCAGTCTCGACGATGACACGCCGTCGCCACGGGTCTGCGCGCTGTTTCAGCAACATGACGCCGCGCCAATTCGAGCGCTGCACAGGGTGCGCAATCGTGGCCAACAGGCGTCGGGCGAGGACTCGGCCAATCAAACCGTGCCTGTCCTCGCACCGCAGATGTTGTCCCTTGAACAACGTCATGCCGAACAGCGCAGCCGCCGCCATCTGGAGCGCCAGCGCTGCCAGTACCGCTCGATTCACGGTCGCTGCGACAGCCCCGGATTGCACAGCGCCGACCTGCTGCAAGTGACCGAACATCCGATCAATGCCTTCAATGAACAATGGTTGATCACGTCCGTGCGCCATCAGGGTCAGCAACCTTGCATCCTTGATCCGGCGCCGAGTGTTTATCGCTATCACTGCGAGTTCACGGCTTTGCCATGGTCGACGGATTTTCGCCCGGCGCTGAAACAATCACGGCCGAGCATTCCGGGGATTCACTTGGCGCGAGTGCTCGGCACGAAGGGGCAGCCATCGAAACTGGATGACAAGGGGCGCATCAAGGTGAGTTTGTGGCCGAGGCCAACATCGCCTGATTCTGAGGGGATTTGGCTGCCGATTGCGTTGACCAACGCCAATGGCCGCATTGCCGCGCATGAGTTGCCCCGTGCGGGCAGTGAGGTCTGGGTTAGTTTTCTCGACAGCGATCCGGATCGACCGATTTTGTGTTTGGGAGCGCAGCGCGAATCCGCGCCGGTTGAAGCACCGCCAGCACGCGACAGCAGCCTCTTACTCGACTGGCTGATCAACCGCTCCTGACCACAAATCCAGACCTGTAGGAGCTGCCGAAGGCTGCGATCTTTTGCTGTTGATTGTAAAAAACAAGATCAAAAGATCGCAGCCTTCGGCAGCTCCTACAGGGGTTGTTTTCAACCCTTCAGGCTTTGTCGGCTTTGCCGGCGGCAGCGGCGAATTTCGCCAGGCGCACGTCCAGATGCCGTGGCCGGTGGCCGTGATCTTCGGCGCGTTCTTTGCGTCGGATGGCGTTGCGCACCATCAACGAGCCCAGATAACGAATCGGCTCCGGCGGGAAATACCCCAGCGGCCCGTTCACAATCGGCGAACGCGTCCAGGCGTTATCCAGCCCCTGTACCAGCGACGCCAGAATCTGCCCGCCCATATGACAAGGCCCAACCCCGCTGCCGGAATAGCCAAATCCATAAAACACATTACCGCTGCTGCTCATCTGCCCAAAAAACGGCAAACCGGTCACCGAGCGATCCGACGGCCCGTTCCACGTCGCATCGACTTTCACATCGCTGAACGCCGGGAAGAAGTCATTCAGACTGCGCTTGAGCAACCCGGCATACGGCGACGGCTGATCGAACACCGGCAGCATCCGCCCGCCAAACGCAAAGGTGTTGCCGCCCTTGCCGAGCATGATCCGGCCGTCCGGGGTGTTGTGGTAGTAGTGCACGAAAATCCGCGAATCGAGCACGGTGACGCCGCTGGTCAAACCGATCTCCTGCAACAGATCCGGGCGCGGTTCGGTGATCAGCATGTCGCTGGAAACAATCGCCACGCTGCGTTCGAACTGCGGAAAGGCCCGGGCCATCCATGCGTTCATCGCCAGCACCACGCGGTCGGCGATGATGTTGCCGTTGGGTGTCTGAATGCGCGCCGGGCGCCCTTCCTCCAGCCCGGTCATTGCTGTGTTTTCATGGATCGTCACGCCCAGTTGCAACGCCACACGCCGCAATCCGCGCACCAGTTTGCCCGGTTGCACACTGGCCGCCGCTGGCGAAAACCAGCCTTCCAGATGTTTGCTGGAACCGGCCATGCGCTGCACATCCGCGACCGGCCGCTGGGTGAACGAGTTGATGCCGTTACGCTCCAGCGCCGCGATCACCGCATCGGTCGAGCCGACTTGCGCACGGTTGGTCGCGGTGTACAGCGTGCCGTCGAGGCGGTAATCGGCATCGACGCCGTACTGCTCGCAAAACTCGCCGATCGCATGAATGCTGCGCTCGGATTCCTTGACCAGACGCACCGCCTCCTCGACGCCAAACAGGCGTTCCAGGGTGAAATATTTCGCCGACCATGACAGCGCACAACCGCCGTTACGCCCACTGGCGCCGGCGCCGCAGATGTCGGCTTCGATCAGCCGCACATCGAGTTCAGGGTTCTGTTGCTTGAGCATGATCGCCGTCCACAACCCGGTGTAACCGCCGCCAACGATGCACACGTCGGTGCGCACTTCGCCTTGCAGCGGCGGGCAAGTCTCGGACGTATCAGCCTGCAAGGCCTGCTCCAGCCAAAACGGTCTCATGGGAATTCTCCAGTCAATGGGCCACGGCGCAGCCTGCCGCGAACGTCGCAGCAGGCCACGCGGCAGCGGGTTGTCAGGTACGCAGAGGTTTGATGGTCAGCGGGCAATTGGGGATTGAGGCGCGCGGCTCCATGACGCCGACCGGGCGGCTGTTCCAGTGCGGGATCAGCACCAGCGCCGAGAACAGGGCGCAACCGGCGAAGACGATGAACACCGTCACCGAGTCGAAGTAACCCGGCAGCAAACCGCCGAGCACCGCACCGACCGAGCCGCAACCGTTGACGAAACCGGCCGCCGTGGCGCCCGCCTTGGCTTTACCGAAATCGATGGCGGCTGCACCGCTGATCATCGAGTCCGGGCCGTACAGGGTCAGGCCCATGACAAACAGCAGCGCGACCACCAGCAACACACTGCCGGTGTGCAGCGCACCCATGAACAGCGCCAACGTCACGGTCAGCGCCAGCAAACTGATGACGCAGGCCGGCATGCGCCGCGCGCCGAAGAGTTTGTCCGAGGCCAGACCGATCAGGATCGGCCCAAGCAATCCGGCCAGTTCGAACGAGGTCGGAATAATCGCCGCGCCGACCTTGCCGACACTCGGCATCTGCTCAAACACGATCACCGGGCCCCACAACAGAATCGCGTAACGCGCCGGTTTCAACATGAAATACGCCAGGCCGAGCACCAACACCGTGCGGTTGCGCAGGATTTCCTTGAGCGGCTCCCACACGCTGAGTTTGCTGTTGGCTGCGGTTTCCTCAGCGGTCAGTACCGGCTCCGGATCCACTTCCGGCAGGCCGACGTCTTCCGGTTTATTGCGCTGGAAGATAAAGAACAGTACCGCGACCACTGCCACCACCACCGCGCTGGAAATAAACGCCGCGTGCCAACTGCCGATCAACGTATACGCCCACCAACCGGCGAACGGCGACGCGACCAGACCGCCAAACGCGTAGCAGGAACTCCACAAGCCAAGCACCCGCCCGCGTTCCTTCGCAGGAAAGAAACTGCCAAGGTTTTTACACAACCCCGACCATCCGGTGGACTGCGCCAGGCCTTGTATCAGCATGCAAGTGGCGAAAATCGGAAGTGTGGCGTAACTGCCCATCACCAACGCGGCTGCGGCGGAAATCAGCAAGCCGCCGAGCACCACGACCCGTGGGCCAAAGCGGTCGGCGAGCATGCCCCAGGTGAATTGGCCCACGGCATACGCCGCCAGATAGATGGCGTCGAGGTTGGCCATGGCCATTTTGTCGAGCATGAAGGTCGGGTCTTCGGCGATGCCCAGTTTGGCCACCGAAAAGGCTTTGCGGGTGAAGTAGAAAGCGGCGTACGCAAGCCAGGTAATCGCGAAAATCTGCACGCGCCAACGTGCGATGGTGCCGATGTGCTTGTTCATTGTGGTTCTGACCTCAGGGTGTGAGTGTGCCGGCAGAATCGTTAAGCAAAACGCCTGTGTTTTTATTGTTGAGCACTGCGATACCACCCTTCCCTCTGGCGGTACCGGTCAGATGAGGCCTGCTGTTGCACGCACAGGCTCATGGCCAACGCCGCTGCTCGACCGAGCAGTCAGCGATGGCGTGAGCCGATCAAAGCAATTACTGTTTAATAAATAAAATCGATTTATCGTATTTCACTCATAAGCTCAGCTTGTTACTGAACTGATCTCGCACCTGGAGTCGCCATGGCAGTCTCCCACGCTCAACTCAAAGCCTTCCACGCCGTCGCGGTGCATGGCAGCTTCACCAAAGCCGCCGAGCGGCTCTACCTGACGCAACCGGCGATTTCCGACCAGGTGCGCAAACTGGAAGAACGCTTTGGCGTTTTGCTTTTTCACCGCAATAAACGTTCCGTGCGCCTGACCGATCTGGGCGAACGCTTGCTGGCGATCACCCAGCGGCTGTTCGTGATCGAAGCCGAAGCGCAGGAATTGCTCCAGGAATCCCAGGCCTTGCAGACCGGCAGCCTGATTCTGGCGGTGGATGCGCCGGTGCATGTACTGCCGCAGATTGCGCGGTTCTGCGAGCGCTATCCGGGGATCAGCGTGAAGATCGAGACCGGCAACACCGACGAATCGCTGTTTCGTCTGTTCAACTATCAGGCCGATCTGGCCCTGCTCGGGCGTGATGTCAGCGATGAACGCTTGCTCTGTGTTCCGTTGCGTAACGATCCGATGGTCGCGTTTGTGTCGCGTAATCACCCGTGGGCCGAGCGCGAGTCGATCTGCCTGGCGGATCTCGATGACACGCCGTTGGTGTTGCGTGAACACGGTTCGGTAACCCGGCAAACCCTGGAAGAAGAAATGGCCCGAGCCGGGTTTCGCATACGTCCGGCGATTCAGGTCGAAGGCCGGGAAGCGGCGCGGGAGGCCGTGGTGGTGGGGATTGGCGTCGGCGTGGTGTCAGCCGCGGAGTTTGGTGCGGATTCGCGGGTGTGCGCGTTGCCGATTATCGACTGCACGCGACGCCTCACGGAAACGTTGGTGTGCCTGCGCGAACAGAGTTCGCGGCGCGTGGTGGCGACGTTTCTGGAAATGGTGCGCGAGAGTCTGGCGTAACGTCGGAATTTTCGTATTCAGTCGGATCGAGATCGTCGGCTACACTGGCGCCTGAGCTCCTGTGACAAATTATTTCCCGACCCCTTTCGCAGAGTTGCGATCACGGAATCGAAGAACGCATCGTGAAAAAACTAATCAATTCCGTTCGAGATCATTTCTGGAAGAAATGGATTCGCCAGCACGATTGCAAAGTCGCCGGTGGCATTTCCTCGTTGCACAAGCGATCCAGGCTGACGCTCGAGGAGCACGTGTCCATCGGCTATGTGGTGATCGAGTCGAAACACCTGAACATCGGTGCGCACACCTACATTCGCAGCGATTGCGTGCTGTCCGCCGTGTCCTCGATTGGCCGCTTTTGTTCGATCAGCACCCGCTGCTTTATCGGTCAGCAAAAGAGTTCTCACCCCACTGACTGGCTCAGTTCCCATCCCTTCCAGTACACCGACACCGCCCTGACGTTCGACCCGGTGGTGGCCGACGTCACCATCGGCCACGACGTCTGGATCGGGCACAGCGCGATGATTCTTGAAGGGGTGCAGATCGGCACTGGCGCGATTATCGCGACGCGTGCGCTGGTGACGCAGGATGTGCCGCCCTACGCTATCGTTGCTGGCACCCCGGCGAAGATCATCAAGTACCGGCATGACCCGCAGACCATCGAACGGTTGCTCAAGAGTCAGTGGTGGAATCTCGATGTGAAGCTGTTGCAGACGCTGCCGTTGAACGATCCGGCTGCCGCGCTGGATCTGCTCGAAGGCATGCAGTTGAAGCAGGCGGATTACCCGAGAATCGAGGTCACGCGCAAAACTACAGCGATCCTGCCGGCGCAAGCGCAGTTGGCGATTGCTTGATTCAGGCCGGTGCCAAACCGAAAAAAGCCTGAATCAAGCGCAATTCCCGACGGCGCTCCATGCAACCGATCATGTGCCGGTTGACCAAGCCGTCGCCGACAATCGGAATCGCCACCACGCGCGGGTCATGGCTGACTTCCACCGATGACACCACGCCGACGCCCAACTCGGCGGCCACCGCTTCCGTTACCGCCTCGCGGCTGTCCAGCTCCAGCAGCACACGCGGATGGATTGCGGCCTGCGCACAGGCCTCGTCAAACGTTCGCCGGGTGATCGAACTCGGTTCACGCAGCACCATGATCACTTGATCCAGCTCCTTGAGTTTCACCTCACCGCTGCGCGTTGCCCATGGATGCGCCGCCGGCACCAGCGCACAAATCCGCGACTCGCTCAGCGCTTGCAGGTGCAGGCCTTTGCGCGGTTCGACTTCGGTCAGCACCGCGACATCCGCGTGCTCGGATAACAACGCCGCGAGGGTTTCCTGAGCATTGCCCAAACGCAGATTCACCGTGATCCCCGGGTAACGCGCGCGCAGGCTCGCCAACATCGGCATGACCATGTGCGGACCGTCCGCCGCCACTTCGAGGCGCCCGGTGAGCAATTGCCGATTGGCTTCGAGCATGGTCTGCGCCTCTTCCGCGAGGCCAAACATCGCACGGGTGATCGCCGCCAGTTTGGTGCCCTCCTCGGTCAGTTCCACCCGTCGCGCGGTGCGCCGCAACAGGGTGATCTGGTAGTGCTCCTCCAGCGCCTTGATGTGCCCGGTGACCGCCGGCTGGCTGATGAACAACCGCGCAGCGGCACGGGTGAAGCTGCCTTCGCGGGCCACAGCATCGAAGGCGCGCAGTTGGAACAGGTTCATAGATAACTCTCACTGATGGCTGGCATAACAACAAACAATTTGATTGATGCAACGCCGAATTGCAACGTATGCCCCGTAGCTTCATCCCACAGCGCTATCCGAGGACACACGAATGAGTATTGCCGAACCCATCCTGCTCACTCCCGGCCCGTTGACCACTTCGGCCCGCACCCGTCAGGCGATGATGGTCGACTGGGGGTCATGGGATGACCGCTTCAACCAACTGACTGCCAGCCTCTGCGAACAATTGCTGGCGATCCTCAACGGCGCCGCCACTCACCATTGCGTGCCGTTGCAGGGCAGCGGCACCTTCGCCGTCGAAGCGGCCATCGGCACCTTGGTGCCGCGCGACGGCAAAGTGCTGGTGCTGATCAACGGCGCTTACGGCAAACGACTGGCGAAAATCTGCGAAGTGCTCGGCCGCTCGTTCAGCACCTTCGAAACCGCTGAAGACGAACCGACCACCGCCGCTGACGTCGACCGCTTGCTGCGCGCCGACAGTGATATCACTCACGTCGCGCTGATTCATTGTGAAACCAGCACCGGGATTCTTAATCCGCTGCCGGAGATCGCCCACGTCGTCGAACAGCACGGCAAACGCCTGATCATCGACGCCATGAGCTCCTTCGGCGCCCTGCCGGTGGACGCACAGAAAGTGCCGTTCGACGCGCTGATAGCCGCGTCCGGCAAGTGTCTGGAAGGCGTGCCGGGGATGGGTTTCGTCTTCGCTCGCAAGGAAGCGCTGGCCGCTGCGGCTGGCAATTCGCACTCGCTGGCGATGGATCTGTTTGATCAGCACGCTTATATGCAAAAAACCGGTCAATGGCGTTTCACCCCGCCGACCCACGTGGTCGCGGCGCTGCACGAAGCGCTGCTGCAATACAACGAAGAAGGTGGTTTGCCGGCACGCCATGCGCGTTACGCCGCCAACTGCCAGGCGCTGATGGAAGAGATGGGCAAGCTTGGCTTGCGCAGCTTTCTGCCGGCAGCGATTCAGGCGCCGATTATTGCCACGTTCCATGCACCGAGCGATCCGCGTTATCAGTTCAAGGATTTCTACGAACGGGTCAAGGCCAAGGGTTACATCCTTTATCCGGGCAAGCTCACTCAGGTTGAGACCTTCCGTGTCGGCTGCATCGGTCATGTCAGCCCGGACGAAATGCGCCAGGCCGTTGCGGCTGTTGGTGAAGTGCTGCGCGAGATGGAAGTGCTCGAAATCTAAAACCCACCACATATCCCCTGTAGGAGTGAGCCTGCTCGCGATGAGGCCGTGTCAGTCGACGACGATGTTGAATGAACAACCGCTATCGCGAGCAGGCTCACTCCTACAGTTTGAATTGCATTGCCAACATAGGAATTTAATTGCCATGAACTACGTCAATCCAAGCAAGCTGCAAGCCGCGATCCTCGACTGGGCCGGTACCGTGGTCGATTTCGGTTCGTTCGCGCCGACGCAGATTTTCGTCGAAGCCTTCGCCGAATTCGATGTGCAGGTCTCCATCGAAGAAGCCCGTGGCCCGATGGGCATGGGCAAGTGGGATCACATCCGCACCCTCTGTGATCAGCCGCAGGTCGCCGAGCGTTATCGCAAGGTTTTCGGCCGCACGCCGACCGATGACGACGTCACCGCGATCTACAACCGCTTCATGCCGCTGCAGATCGAGAAGATTGCCGAGCACTCGGCGCTGATACCCGGCGCGCTGGAAACCATCGCCAATCTGCGTCAGCAAGGGATCAAGATCGGTTCCTGCTCCGGCTATCCGAAGCAGGTCATGGACAAAGTCGTCGAACTGGCCGCCACCAACGGTTATGTCGCTGACCATGTCGTGGCGACTGACGAAGTGCCGAACGGTCGCCCATGGCCGGCCCAGGCACTGGCCAACGTGATTGCCTTGGGCATCGACGACGTCGGCGCCTGCGTGAAGATCGACGACACCGTGCCGGGCATCCTCGAAGGCCGTCGCGCCGGGATGTGGACGGTCGCACTGATCTGCTCGGGCAACGCGCTGGGCCTGGATTACGAAGGTTTCCGCGCCTTGGGCAGCGATGAACTGGCCAGCGAACGCAAGCGCATCCACGCGCTGTTCGAGAGCTCGCGTCCGCACTACATGATCGACACCATCACTGATTTGCCGGAAGTGATTGCCGACATCAACAAGCGTCTGGCCAAGGGTGAGATGCCGCAAAACGATTAAGGTAGATTGAAAAAAACCGCCAACTGATAAAAAGTTGGCGGTTTTTTTATTGATCACATTAAACACCTGATCGGTTTCAAGCTGTTAAACCTGAACAGTCTTTTAAATCAAAACAGTAACATTCAATCAACAACGGGATTGCCATCTGCATCATATTTCAATCCATCGGGATGACGAATCGAACCGTCCGCTAGTTGCTCGGTGCCGTCAGCCCAGACGATACGACCATCTGGATATTCCACGGTGTCATCCGGCCACACGATGCGGCCATCAGGATGCTCGACCCGGCCGTCAGCATGCTGAATGATCCCGTCGGGGCGGGTAACTTTGTTTTTTCCGGCATCGACGATGCTGCCATCGCTCAGTGTGGTCGATCCATCCGGCTGGCGAATACTGCCGAGGGCGCTGATCAGGTTAATCAGTGCCACCGGATCAATGTTGATGTTCAAGGTAGGCCACGGCATTGGCGGACGGGCATTCACGGGTGGTTTGGTGCCCGGTGGCGCTGGTTTGACCGGTGGTTTGGTGCCAGGCGTCCCCGGAGTGACAGGTGGCTTCACGGGTGGTTTGACCGGCGGCTTCACAGGCGGTTTGACCGGTGCAGGTTTGACTGGCGGCTTGACCGGAACCACGGGTGGCTTGACCGGAGGTGTGGTGGGTCGGGTTACTGGCGGTTTGCTGCCCACGGGCTTCGGTCGAGATATCGGTGGCTTTGCCATCGCTTTTTTTACAATGTTTTTACTATGTTTGTGATTCAGAAGAATACAAAAAGTCATATTTAAGTCCTTTTAAGCAAGTTATCAACAGCATCACTTATTAAATCAAGCGATTTGAAAGCAACAACTGCCCGCAACATTAGCGGATCAAACAACGCCGATCAAACTCTGTGCAGATTCAAGATATAAACAACAACCGGTTACACCCGCAGCACTAAAGTCCGCAAACCGCAAACACTAATAACTTTGTAAAAACAGCACATTAAAACTTTTGTTTCGTTCAGCAGAAATGCCCAAGTGGGTTTACAGTTAAGGCATGCCGTCAGAGAAACGGTGCGATGAAACCCTGAATCGAGAGGAACACTGTATGCCGTGGACAAGTTCCGAATCGCGTTACAGCACCGTGTCGGTCATGCTGCATTGGCTGATGTTGGTGCTGCTGGTGCTGGTGTACGCCAGCATGGAATTGCGCGGCCTCTTCCCCAAAGGCAGCGGCGGCCGCACGCTGATCCGCGAAGTGCATTACATGCTCGGCCTGACCGTATTCGTGCTGGTGTGGTTTCGCCTGCTCGCCCGCAGCCTCGGCCCGGCACCGAAAATCTTCCCCGCCTCGCCACAATGGCAAACCGTACTGGCGCGGCTGATGCACTGGGCGTTGTACCTGTTCATGATCAGCATGCCGATTCTTGGCTGGCTGATCACCAGCGCCGAGGGGCATCAGGTGATGTTCTATGGTTTTGATCTGCCGTTGCTGGTCGCGGAAAACAAAGACTTCGCCAAACAGATTGAGTACTGGCATGTGCTGATCGCCACCGTCGGGTACTGGCTGATCGGCCTGCATGCGCTGGCGGGGATCTATCACCATTATGTGGTGAGGGATAACACGTTGCTGCGGATGATGCCGAAGCGCGGGTAAACCCACCGGGATCTCACTGCGGCAATGCATTCATTGTGGCTGGCAATGGGATCTATCTGGGTCAATGCAAACCATTGTGGCAAGCAATGGAATCTAGCTGGGGCAATGCAAACCATTGTGGCTGGCAATGGATCAATCTGGGGCAATGCAAACCATTGTGGCTGGCAATGGAATCTATCTGGGGGAATGAAAACCATTGTGGCGAGGGGATTTATCCCCGATGGGCTGCGAAGCGGCCCCAAAACCTCAGCATGCGGTGAGTCAGGCTGAACTATGGTGGCTGGATTGGGGGCTGCTTCGCAGCCCATCGGGGATAAATCCCCTCGCCACAAAAATCTCACCTATCGGGGCTGGAAACCGCGTCTGCCTTGTAGGCCGCCGGTGTGGACGAAGACCAGTCGTGTGCCACTGGCAAATCTGCCCGCGTCTATCTGTTCCTTAAGGGCCAGCAGCGCTTTGCCGGTATACAGCGGTTCCAAGGGCACACCGCTAGCCTGTTCGGTCTGTTCAATAAACGCCAACAACCCCGGATCAACCTTGGCAAAACCACCTCGGCTGGCATCAATCAATTCATACCCCGCATCCACCCGCCCCGCTTCTCGCAGAATCGACTCAACCTGCGGCGCCACACCGTGATCTTCCGGCACCGCCAACGCACCATAAACCGTATGCGCCCCCGCCTCGGCAAGCACCAATCCCGCCAACGTCGTCCCGGTGCCGCACGCCAGCCACCAGCCGTGGTAATCACTCCAGCCCAATGAATGCAATTGCGCGCCGACCTGCTCCTTAAGCGTCCCGCAACCGAGCGCACCCGATAGTCCCCCGCCACCCTCCGGCACCGAATGCAACTCTGGATACTGCGCCCGCCATGGCAACCAGAACCCCGGCTCATGCCGCGCCCGATAACCGGCAAACCCCAACCAATGCAGGTGCATGCCGAACGCCTGCAAATCCTTTACCGTCGGCGTTTCCTGCGCATGCCCGCGCAACAGCCCCACGGTTTTGAACCCCAGCCGTTTTCCGGCCGCTGCCAATGCATGCAGATGATTGGAGTGCGCACCGCCGAGGCTGATGATGCCTTCGGCGCCCGCACGGTCGGCAGCTTTGAGGTGTTCGCTGAGTTTGAACCACTTGTTACCGCTGATCAGCGGGTCGATCTGGTCGAGACGCAGGATCGCTACTTCGATGCCGGCGGCGGTGAGCCAATCCAGATGAAGGGGTTCGAGGGGGGCTTGGGGTAGCCAATCGGAGGGAGGCAAAAGCATTGGCGGCTATTCAATCTGGACAGAGCCAGCATTCTAGTCGCTCATAGGCAGCCATCGCGAGCAGGCTCACTCCTACATTGGTTTTGCAGCGAACACAAAACCTGTAGGAGTGAGCCTGCTCGCGATGGCCATTGGCACTCTAGACCTGCGGAATCAAAGTTCGGCTGCGAGGCGCGAGCCTTGGTTGATCGCGCGTTTGGCATCCAGCTCTGCCGCGACATCCGCGCCGCCGATCAGGTGCACATTCTGCCCCGCCGCGACCAGACCATCGTGCAGCTCACGCAACGGATCCTGCCCCGCGCAAATCACGATGTTGTCCACCGCCAGCAATTGCGGCTCGCCGGTTTCGCCGATGCGAATGTGCAGACCGTCATCATCAATGCCCAGGTATTCCACGCTGTTGAGCATCTGCACCTGCTTGTTCTTCAAACCGGTACGGTGAATCCAGCCAGTGGTTTTACCCAGACCGTCGCCGACCTTGGTTTTCTTGCGCTGCAACAGGAACACTTCACGCGCCGGTGCATGCGGCGCCGCTTTGATCCCGGCGACGCCACCGCGTGCTTCCAGTTTCGTGTCGATGCCCCACTCTTTCCAGAACGCGGCGCGATCCTGACTGGTCGCAACGCCTTCATGAACAAGGAATTCCGAGACGTCAAAACCGATGCCGCCAGCACCGATCACCGCGACACGCTTGCCAACCGGTTTGCGCTCAAGGATCACATCGATGTAGCTCAACACCTTGGCATTCTCGACACCCGGAATCGCCGGCAGACGCGGCGCGATACCGGTGGCGAGGATGATTTCGTCGTAGCCGCCTTCAACCAGTTTCGCAACATCAACGCGAGTGTTCAGGCACACCTCAACATTGGTGGTTTGCAGCTTGCGCTTGAAGTAGCGCAGGGTTTCGAAAAACTCTTCTTTGCCCGGCACACGCTTGGCGATGTTGAACTGACCGCCGATTTCGCTGGCCGAATCGAACAAGGTCACCTGATGGCCACGCTCGGCCGCCACGGTCGCGGCAGACAAACCGGCAGGGCCAGCACCGACCACGGCAATCTTCTTGATCTGCTGCACCGGCAGATAGTTGAGTTCGGTTTCGTGGCAGGCACGCGGGTTGACCAGGCAACTGGTCAGCTTGCCGCCGAAGGTGTGATCGAGGCACGCCTGATTGCAACCGATGCAGGTGTTGATTTCGTCGGCGCGGCCTTCAGCAGCCTTGTTGACGAAGTCCGGGTCAGCGAGAAACGGCCGTGCCATCGAGACCATGTCGGCATCGCCTTCAGCGAGAATCTGCTCGGCGATTTCCGGGGTGTTGATGCGGTTGGTGGTGATCAACGGAATGCTCACCGAACCACGCAGCTTGGCCGTGACCTTGCTGAACGCGGCACGCGGCACTTTGGTGGCGATGGTCGGAATCCGCGCTTCGTGCCAGCCGATGCCGGTGTTGATGATGGTCGCGCCGGCCTGCTCAATGGCCTTGGCCAGGGTGACGATCTCATCCCAGGTGCTGCCGCCCTCGACCAGGTCGAGCATCGACAGACGGAAAATGATGATGAAGTTCGGGCCCACCGCTTCGCGCACACGGCGGACGATTTCCACCGGCAGGCGCATACGGTTTTCGTAGCTGCCGCCCCAACGGTCGGTACGGTGGTTGGTGTGCGCGGCGAGGAACTGGTTAATGAAATAGCCTTCCGAGCCCATGATTTCGACGCCGTCGTACTCGGCGGTTTGCGCCAGCACCGAGCAAGTGACGAAATCGCTGATCTGCTTTTCGATGCCCTCTTCGTCCAGCTCTTTTGGCTTGAACGGGTTGATCGGCGCCTGAATCGCACTCGGTGCCACTTGTTTCGGGCTGTAGGCATAACGACCGGCGTGGAGAATCTGCATGCAGATCTTGCCGCCCGCGTCATGCACCGCGCGGGTGACGATGCGGTGCTTGAGCGCTTCTTCTTCGGTGGTCAGCTTGGCCGCACCAGAGTACACGCCGCCCTCGTCGTTCGGGCCGATCCCGCCAGTCACCATCAGGCCAACACCGCCGCGCGCACGCTCAGCGAAGTACGCCGCCATGCGCTCGAAACCGCCCGGTTTTTCTTCCAGGCCGGTGTGCATCGAGCCCATCAGGGTACGGTTGCGCAGCGTGGTGAATCCCAGATCCAGCGGGGCCAACAGGTGCGGGTAATGAGCGGCGGTCATCGGTAACTCCACAACGAGCAATCACGGAAAAGTTGCGGGAGCTCTGCGTCCCCCGTCAGTCATGTTCGACAGACTAAGAGCCGCACCGTGATCACTCAATGACCGTAACTGACAACTTAATGATCTAAATGCACACCACCTACGTCGGCGCTGGATCACTCGAACAGCTAAACCCGGACATTGCGCCCTGGCAACGATGTGCGCTGGCTGTTCTCCCAATCCTGCACCAGCCCCACCGGCGCCTCTGACGGCGGCAACATCGCCCGCCCGCGCAGCAGATCACTGGCGCGTTCGGCGAGCATGATGGTCGGAGCATTGAGGTTGCCGTTCGGCTCGCTCGGGAACACCGACGAATCGATCACGCGCAATCCATCGAGGCCGTGCACGCGCAGTTCGGAGTCCACCACCGCCAGCGCGTCCTCGCCCATTCGACAGGAGCCGCACGGGTGATAGGTGCTTTCGAGGTTTTCGCGAACGAAGGCATCGAGGTCTTCGTCGCTGTTAACCAAAACGCCGGGAGCGATCTCGCTGTCGCGGAAACGATCCATGGCTTTCTGGCCGATGATCTCCCGGGTCAGGCGGATACAGCGGCGGAAACCTTCGCGGTCTTCTTCGCGTTGCAGGTAATTGAACTGGATCTGCGGATGCTCGTAAGGATCCGCAGAGCGTGCGCGCACATAGCCGCGGCTCTTGGGTTTGTTCGGCCCGGTGAGCACCATGAAGCCGTGACCCTTGATCGGCTTGTTGCCGTCGTAACGCATGGCCGCCGGCAGGAAGTGAAACTGAATGTCCGGCCAGCGCAAACCCTTGTCCGAACGGATAAACCCGCCAGCCTCGAAATGGTTGGTCGCGCCGAGGCCATCCTTGAACAGCAGCCAGCGCAAACCGATGAGCAATTTGCTCAGCGGATCCATTTTGCTGTTGAGGGTCACCGGTTCCTTGCAACTGAACTGGATGTACACCTCGGCGTGATCCTGCAGGTTTTCACCGACACCGGGCAGATCGTGGCGCACCTCGATGCCGGCCTTGCGCAGCACGTCGGCCGGGCCGATGCCGGAGCGTTGCAGCAGGTGCGGCGAGCCGATTGGCCCGGACGAAACCACTACTTCGCGCCGGCAATAGACCTCGTGCGTCTGGCCGTTGTGGTCATAGCTGACGCCGACCGCACGTTTGCCGTCGAGGAGGATCTGCCGGGTCATCGCGTGGGTGATCACGGTGAGGTTCGGGCGCTCCATCGCCGGGCGCAAATAGGCGTTGGCCGTTGAACAGCGCACACCATTTTTCACGGTCATGTGCATCGCGCCGAAACCTTCCTGCATGTAGCCGTTGCAGTCGTCGGTCTTGATGTAACCCGCCTCGGCGCCGGCCTGCACCCACGCGCCGTACAGCGGATTTTTCATGTGGTTGCCGTTGGTGGTGTGCAGCGGCCCGGTCTGCCCGCGATAGTTATCGCCGCCCGCTTCATAGTGCTCGGCACGTTGGAAATACGGCAGGCAATTACGGTAGCCCCAGCCTTGCGCACCAAGGGATTCCCACTCGTCAAAATCGCAGGCGTGACCGCGAATGTAGACCAGCCCGTTGATCGATGAAGAACCACCCAGCACCTTGCCACGCGGGCAATGGATGCGCCGTCCGTTGAGGAATGGCTCCGGTTCGGTTTCATAGCGCCAGTTGTATTTTTTGGTGTTCATCGGAATCGAAAAAGCACTCGGCATCTGGATCACCACACTGCGATCGCTGCCACCGAATTCCAGCACCAGCACCGAGGTGTCCGGGTCTTCGCTCAAGCGGTTGGCCAACACACAACCGGCGGAGCCGGCACCGATGATGATGTAGTCGTATTTTTGCGTAGCCATGCTTATCTCCCGGCCGTCGATGGCTTGGTAGCGGGCGACACGCGTCGCGTCAGCGAGTCGCCGGTGGTGTATTGCGGAGAGGTTTTTTCGATCTGGCGGATCACGGTTTCTTCGCTCGCCAGGTCGATCGAGCGGCTGAACCAGTAATACGCCAGTCCCGACACGAGCAGCCCGACCAGCCAGGCGATGTCGATGCTGCCCAGCGCTCTGGCAAGCGGGCCGACATACACCTCGCGCTGTTCAACGCCGTCGTAGATGTAGAAAAACGGGATCATCGCGACAAACCCGATGGCGTACGCGGCGATGCCGCGCAGGCCCCAACTGCCGTAGATGTTGCCCTTGGGCATGAAGAAGTGCGGGATGGCGTAGCGGCCCTTGCGCACGAAGAAGTAGTCAGTGAGGTTGACCGACGTCCAGGGCACCAGGAAGTACAGCATCACCACCAGGTAAATCCCCAGCACCGACAAACCTTTGCCCGTGCTTTGAATACTCAGCGCCACGCCCAATTGCAGGAGGATCACGAAGGTGATCGCCAGCACCCGTGCTTTGCGTGTGGGTTGGATTTTTTTGATCGAGTCGACGCACGTCAGCGTGGTCAGTTTGGCGCTGTAGATGTTCATCGCAATCACCGGCAGGATCGCCAGAATCGTGATCACCACCACGGCCGTGCCAACCAGTGGCGACATCACATTGCCGACCTGTCCGAGCGCCACCAGCACGTCGGTGGAATGCAGGTGATCGGCGAGCCAGCCGCCCACGGAAATCATCCACGCGCCGGACAACGAGGCGCCGACAAACACCACGGCAATCAGCTTGCCGCTGGAGGTGTTCTTCGGCAGATACCGCGAATAGTCCGAGACGTAAGGCGCGTAAGCGATGTTGTAGCTGGCGGCGGCGGCAAACTGCGCGATGAAACCGGTCCAGTTAAACCCCAGTGGCGGTGGCGCGATGTCCCCGGCGGCGAGCACGGGCAGCGGCGCATCCGGCACCCAGCCCATCAGCACGGCCAACGTCACCAGACCGTACAACGGAATCGACAGGCACAACGCCCATTTGAAACTGCGGTGCATCCAGTCATGGCCGAGGATCGCCAGAATCGCCGCCGGAATCGTCACTGCCACGGCAACCAACCATGGCTCGAAACCGAACAGCGTGTGCATGCCCTGCATCATCAACACCAGATTGACGATGTTGAAACCGGCGAACACAAACAGCGTCGCCAGCAGCACCAGGATCACTCCGCGATAGCCGAACTGCGCCCGCGACTGGATCATTTGCGGCAACCCAAGGTGCGGGCCTTGCGAGCCATGAAACGCCATGAACAGTGTGCCGAACATGATGCCCAGCGTGCCGGCGAGCGTCGTCCAGAGCGCGGTCAGCCCGACACTCGGGCCAACGAAACCGATGGTCATGGTGAAGAAAGTGAAGTTGCCCAGAAACCAGAACGGCCCCTGACTGGATAACTTGTCGGTGCGTTCGTTTTCCGGAATGAAATCGATCGAATGACCCTCGACGACAGGTTTGTCGCCGAGGAGTGACACACCAGGAGCGGCTTTGGCTTCTATGTTCATGATGGGCTCTTATTGTTGGAAGATCATGACGAAGTAACGGCATCCTTTCGGGTTGCCCCTCCCCCGTGGAGAGGGGTTGTTCAGTGCTTTCTCCTTGAGGCCTGCCGGGTCAGGGCAGCGTGATCCAGACCGCTTTGGTTTCGAGCAGATAGTCGAGTTGCTCGGCGCCGAGATCCTTGCCGAAACCGGACTGTTTGTAGCCACCGAACGGCATCGACGGGTCGAGAGTGCCATGGGCGTTGACGTAAACCGAACCGGCCCGCAAACGCGGAATCAGGCTGTGTACCTTGCCCAAATCATTGGAATACAGCGCCGCCGCGAGGCCGAATGCCGAGTCATTGGCCAGCGCCAGCGCTTCTTCGTCATCGTCGAACGGCGCGGTCACCAGCACCGGGCCGAAAATCTCCTCCTGAACAATGCGCATGTCGTTGCGGCAATGGGCAAAAATCGTCGGTTCTACAAAGAAGCCAGGGCCTTCAATCGGTTGGCCGCCATAAACCAGTTCGGCGCCTTCCTGCTTGCCGGTCTCGATGTAATCGCGCACGCGCTGCTGTTGCACGGCCGAAACCAACGGGCCGATAAAGCAGTCGGGATCCAGCCCCGGGGCGATCTTCAATGTGCGCGTGTAGGCAATCAGTTCACCGAGGAATTGTTCGTAGACGCTGCGATGCACATAAGCGCGGGTGCCGGCATCACAGACCTGTTCCGAGTTGAAAAACACGCCATTGGCGACCGCTTGTGCCGCCGCCGGAATGTCCGCATCGGCGAAGACGATTACTGGGGATTTTCCGCCGAGTTCCAGCGTCAGTCGCTTCATTTCGTCGACGGCTGCACGCCCGACTGTACGGCCGACCGGCGTCGAGCCGGTGAAGGTCAATTTGTCGATGCCCGGGTGCGAGGCCATCGCCGCGCCAACCACGGTGCCGCGCCCGCAGACGATGTTGATGACGCCGTCGGGGATCCCGGCTTCCTTCACCAATTCGGCAAAACGCAACGCCGACAGCGAGGTCAGTTCGGCCGGTTTGACCACCACCGTGCAACCGGCGGCCAGCGACGCGCCGAGTTTCCAGGCCATGGTTTGCAGCGGGAAATTCCACGGCACGATCGCGCCGACCACGCCCACGGCTTCTTTGCGCGTATACGCCAGATAGTTGCCGGGCAGCGAAGGCTCGACCGTACGCCCGTGAAGTTTGGTCGCCCACCCGGCGAAGTAGCGCAGGGTGTCGACGGTGCCCTGAATATCGACGTCCTTGGCGAAGGCCACGGACTTGCCCATGTCGATTGATTCGATTTCTGCCAGTTCGTCGGCGTTCTGCTCAATCAGATCTGCCAGACGCTGGATCAAGCGTTCGCGTTCTGCCGGTTTTGCCTGGCGCCACGCACCGCCGTCGAACTGCGCGCGCGCCGCTTGCACCGCGCGATCGAGATCTTCCACGGTGCCCATCGGAATCCGCGTGATCAGGCCGGCGGTCGACGGTTCGATGACATCAGCGGTTTGCCCGTCGCTGGCATCGACAAACGCGCCACCGATAAACAACTTCTGCGCCTTGCCGAGGAAGGTTTGCGTTGCTTCGGATACTCCGAATTTCTGTAGGTACTGCTTGACGATCGTGTCCATGTTTACTCTCTCTGCCGGACGGCTCAGGCGGGGGTGGCAACGCTGTCGGCGGCGCGCACTTTGGCCCGTTCGTGGAAGATGAAACCGATGCTGTTCAGCAACAGTTGCGCGGCCAGAATCGAGGTCATGCCGGTCGGGTCATACACCGGCGCCACTTCCACCAGATCCATGCCGACGATGCTGCCCTGGCTGCGTTTGGCCAGCGCCTGAATGATTTCCAGCACTTCGTAATAGAGGAAACCGCCGTGGCTCGGCGTGCCGGTGCCGGGGGCGATGGACGGGTCGAAACCGTCGATGTCGATGGTGATGTAGTAGTTGATGTTCTGCGGGATCAGCGCCAACACGCCTTCCACCCCGAGGCGGCGTACGTCGCGCACCGAGAGGATCTTCGAACCCGCCGCATGGGCTGCTTCGTAGTCATCACGATTGGACGAGGACACGTTGCGGATGCCCATTTGGGTCATACCGACAATGTGGTTCATTTCCGAGGCGCGGCGCAGCGGGTTGCCATGGCCGTAACGAACGCCGTGACGCTCATCGACGAAGTCCAGGTGCGCATCGAAGTGAATGATGTGAATCGGCCCGCGTCCCTCGAATGCCTTGATCACCGGCGCGTGCACCGAATGATCGCCGCCAAGCACCACCGGCATGACACCGGCATCGAGGATCTTGCGCACCGCGTATTCAGTGTTGAGATTGCTGGTGACCATATCGGTGTGGACGATGTCGGCATCACCGACGTCGACCATGCGCACATCGGCGGCGGTCAGGTACATCACGTCATCTTCGTGATCGTAGGCACCGGCGTGACCGAAGGAGAACAGCGTCGACGCCTCGCGAATACCGCGCGGCCCGAAACGTGCGCCGGAGCGCCATTGGGTGCCCATATCGTTGGGCACGCCGAGTACTGCGACATCGGCATCGAGCGCGTCCCAGTCGGTGCACACCGGTGATTTGCCGAAGGTGCAATGCCCCACGAAAGGCAAGTTCAGGCGCCCGGATTCATAACCGTTATTGGACATTTCAAGCCTCTCCACTTGTTGTTATCGGCTCGGCGGACTGCAAGGCGACCGTCGTTGCAGTGACTATGGGCGCAGGTTTTCGTGGAAAAAATGCCAAACATCAGATACTCATATCGGCATTGCCGATGCATCCACACGCGGGAGGTTCCAGGTGATTCAGCTGCACGATGTCGATTTGAAGTTGCTCAGGGTGTTTGCCACGATTGTTCGTTGCGGCGGCTTTTCCGCAGCGCAGGCAGCATTGAATGCCGGTCAGTCGACCATCAGCGAACAGATGTCGCACCTGGAAACCCGTCTTGGGGTGAAGCTTTGTCAGCGCGGGCGCGGCGGTTTTCGCCTGACCGAGCAAGGCGTGGCCATTCATGAAGCGACCCAGCGCCTGTTGTCGGCAGTGGAGAATTTCTGCATGGACGCCGATGTACTCAAGCAGCACATCAGCGGCAAGCTCAACCTCGGCATCATCGACACCACCATCACCGACCCCGACTCGCCACTGCCACGTACGACGCAGCGTTTCGTTTCTCGCGGCCATGACGTGCATCTCAATGTGTACGTCGGCACCCCAGCCGAACTCGAAGAACGCGTGCTCGACGGCAGACTGCATTTGGCCATCGGCCATTTCCCGATCCATGTGCCGGGCCTGCTGCACACGCCGCTGTATCAGGAAGCGCTGGGCTTGTATTGCGGGCGCCGGCATCCGCTGTATGGCAGTCAGGCCGAAGGGGCTGAACTGCTCGAGGCGATTACCGAGAGTCGCATTGTCGTGCGCGGTTACATGCAGCAATACGATCTTGAGCACCTGGGCGTGAGCAAAGCGGCGGCCACGGTGGATAACATCGAGGCGCTGGCGATCCTGCTGATCTCCGGTGCCTACCTGGGCTTCCTGCCGGCCCATTTCGCCCGACAATGGGTCAAGACCGGCGAGATGCACCAATTGGCCCCGGACAGCCTGCAACTGGTCTCGCCGTTCGACGTGATCACCCGGCGCGGCATCGCGCCGCCGCCCATTCTCGAAGCGTTTCTCGAGGATCTGGCAGCCTGTTCGCACCACGCCGTCGGCGCTCTGCAATGAGTGTCAGGCGCAGGCATGGCCCCGTGCCTGCGCCCTCGCCCGGCACTATTGAGGTATCATCGACCCGCGTCACACCATGCACCCGGTTCTGTTGGAATTCATGCGCAAACTTCTGTACCTGACATTTTCCATGGCCCTCGTGGCCGTCCTTGCTTCCTACGCCATGTGGGCGGCAGACCGCCCGGCGGGACATTACCTGTCGGATCTGCGAATCAAACTCGCGGTCGATCAAGGCACACCCGCCGACCGTGGCAATCTCTTGGGCATCCAGCCCGAACTCTACCCCACCGACTATCAAAGCCCCGAGCGCCTGCACCGCAAGCTCGCGGCGTATCTGCAGCAAGCGCAGGATCAAGGCTTGTTGAATGACAAGACAATCGTCGTATTGCCCGAGCACGTCGGCACCTGGCTGATGATCAGCGGCGAAAAAGACGAGCTGTATCAGGCGCCCACGCTCACCGAAGCGATGAACTGGCTGGCGGCGAGCAATCCGTTGTTGTTTGCCCGTGCGTGGCTGACGGCCAAGGGCAGCAACCGACTGAATGACGCGCATCTGCGCATGAAGTCCAAGTCGATGGCCAAGGATTACCAGGCGCTGTTCGGCGGTCTGGCCAAGGAATTTCATGTGACGCTGGTGGCCGGCTCCATCGTGCTGCCCGAGCCGAGTATTCGTGACGGTCAACTCAAACCCGGTAGCGGCGCGCTGTTTAACAGCAGCGTGGTGTTTGGTCGTGACGGCGTGCCGCTCGGCCAGCCACAACGGCAGATGCACCCGATCTTCGATCAACGTGATGTGCTTGAAGGCGAAGATCAACACGCCATCAACGTCGTCGACACCCCGGCCGGGCGCCTCGGCATCCTGATCGGCAGCGACAGCTGGTATCCGGACAACTACCGCAAGCTCGACGCGCAAGGCGCGCAACTGGTGGCGGTGCCGGCGTTTGTCGTCGGGCACAACGTGTGGGATCAACCGTGGGGCGGCTACAAGGGTTCGAGTACACCGAGTTCGGTCAGCCTCAAACCCGGCGAAGTCAGCGAAGGTCAGGCCTGGCATCGCCTGACCCTCACCGCGCAACCGCCCGCCAACAACGCGCTGGCCGGCATGAGCGTGTTCCTGCGCGGGCAGTTCTGGGACAAGTTGAGTTCGGGGCAGAGCTTCCTCAGCAGCAACGGCCAACAGTTCGCCGACGGCGAGGCCCGTGGCGCACGTTTGCTGAACGTCTGGTTGTAAGCCATGAAACCGCAGCCGATGCGTCTGGGCGATTTATCGGTGGGTTTCGTGCACAGCCTCGCCGATGCCGTGCGCAGTCATGACGCCGATCCGCTGCCCTTGCTCGAGCAGTACGGTCTGGATGCTGCGCGATTGGCCGAGGCTGGCGCGCGGTTATCGATTCCGCGCTACATGCGTTTGGGCCACGCGGCGATTCAACTGACCGGTGATGCGGCGCTGGGTTTGCGCATGGGCCAGCTCAGTCGCTTGAGTCAGGCCGGGCTGGCGGGCGTCACCGCCGCACAAGCGCCGACCGTGCGTGAAGCGGCGCGTTGCCTGATTCGTTTCGAACCGCTGTACGGCTCCAACTATCGTGGTCAATCGAGTTTCCACGAAGACGCGAATGGCGCGTGGCTGCGTTTCTATTCAATCAGCCCGTACAACGCCTACAACCGTTTTGTGGTGGATTCGATTATCGCTGGATGGCTGCATCAGCTCGCCAGTGTCAGCCGTGAACCGCTGCGCGCCGAGCGCATCGAGATCGAGTTCGACGCGCCGGATTACCGCGACGCTTACAGCGTGCTGGGTGAATGCCCGATTCAGTTCGGTGCCGAGCGTAATCAATTGCGCCTCAGCTTGACCAGCCTCGCCCAACGTAACCCCGAACACTGCCCGAGCACCTGGCGGCACTTGCTGCAATTGTGTGAGCGAGAACTGGAACAACTGACCCGCACCCGCAGCCTGCGTGAACGCATCACGCAGTTATTGGGGCCGTTGTTGAATGGTGGCCGGGAACCCGACCTGGAAGAAGTGGCGGCGCGCTTGAAGCTGCCGACCTGGACGTTGCGGCGCAAACTGACCGAGGAAGGCACACAGTTTCGCGCGATCCTCAATGACACTCGCCGTGATCTGGCAATGACCTACATCCGCGACACGGAACTGGCGTTCGGTGAAATCGCCTACCTGCTGGGGTTTGCCTCAGCCGAGGCTTTTCAGCGTGCATTCAAACGCTGGAGCGGCCAGACACCGGGCGAATTCCGCCGTAGTCACCGTAAAACCGCGTGACGCTTACAGCTCGGTAGCGTCTTCAGCAGGTTCAGGCTGATCCAGTTCGTAGGCGTGAAATTCGAGCAGCTCTTCTTGATAGTCATCCATTGCGTAATCCCCCTACTGCTCTCTGAAAAATGGCCTGATCAATCGACCCGTGCCCCGAGCATAAAGTGCCCGTGTGAAGGAAAAATGAAACGCGCCCTTCATGGATAAAACGTAGCAGCAGGTCAGGAATTTATCGCGGGATTATTGTCAGCGGAATGTAACGAAATCTTATGCCACCTAAAAACCTCGTAGGAGCAAGGCTTGCCCGCGAAGGCGTCAGACCAGCCAACACTTTTTATGTTGACTAGTCTGACGCCTTCGCGGGCAAGCCTTGCTCCTACAGAAGTTCGGGCTGGATTACTGGCCGCTGGCTGGCATCGCCGGGATTGGTTCGGACGGCGGCGGGATGTCTGTTGGATTGGCCGGTGGCGTGATCACTTCCGGTGTCGGCGCGGGTTCTGCGACTGGAGCCGGGGTGATTGGCGCGGACTCCGCAGGTGGGGCAACAGGTTCAGAGCTGACCGGGGCAACTTCGGCTGGTGCCGGCGCCGGTTCTGCAGCAGGTGCAGGCGTCGCAGCCGGGGCAGGCGTCGGGGCTGGAGCGGTTTCTGCCGCCGGCACCGGTGCCAATGGCGCAGCCACGGGTTTCGGCTCAGGTACGCCCAGATCAGCCTTCGGCTTCTCTTCGATGTGCGCCGCTTTCTTCGCATCCGCCGGCAGGAACTGCTCGACCAACGTGAAGAAGCGCTCATAGAACTTCTGCGAAATCACTGTCTCGCTGGCGACTTTCACCATCGAGTCGTCCGACGAGCCGATCGGCATCGACACCGAGCCCAGCACGCCAACACCGAGGCTGGCCGAGTTGTTGGTCTTCTTCAGTGCATAGCGATCCTGCAGGGCGTTGGCGAACATTGTCGCGTGATGCTTGCCGCTGCTGTCTTCGGCGCAGACCACGTTGAAGCTGATCTCCAAGTGCGTATCGCCGGTCTGCTGGAAGCTCTTGTGGCCACTGACCAGTTTCGGGTCGCTGCTGGTGATGATGTAACCCTGACTGAGCAACGCACGCCGTGCGGCTTCGCAACTGGCGGTGTCGGCGACCGGGTAATTACGCGAAAACATGCCGGAATCGTCGAAATTCTCATGCTCATACATCGGCTTGTCTTTCGAACAGCCGGCGACAGCAGCCACCAACAACGCCAAACCGACAACACGCAAGGGAGTGGAAATCAACATTAAACATCCTGGGGGAAAACAGTCCGGGGCGTATTGTGCAACAGATCGCTGACCCGCGCCGTATGGATTAGTGTCTTGAAACAGTTACAACTCTATCCGACCTTCATTTACCGGAAAAAGTCGCAACGCCAAATGATCGATGAAAACCCGCAACTTCGCGGTGGCGTGGCGACTCGACGGCCACAACACCCAGAACTGCCCGACATGTTGCAGATGCGTATCCAGCACCCGATGCAGCAACCCCTGCGATTCCGCTTCGCGGGTCATGAAATCCGGCAGGCAGGCAATGCCCATCCCCGCCTGCGCCGCGTGGTTCACCGCTTCAATGGACGTACTCACCAGCCGGGTCGGCAATTTCGGCTCATCCGCACCCTCCTCACGCCGTAGCGGCCACGGCTCGAGTTTGCCAGTGGCGTGAAAGATGTGACGCAAACAGGCGTGATCGGCCAGATCGGCAGGACGTTGCGGCGTACCCCGCTGCTGCAGATAAGCGGGACTGGCAACTAGTACCATCCGAAATTCGCCCAACGGCCGCGCCATCAACCGCGAGTCACGCGGTTTGCCGGTACGGATCACGGCATCGAAACCCTCTTCAACCACGTCGACCATGCGATCGGTCAAATCCAGATCCAGTTCAATCTGCGGGTACAGCGTCATGAACTCAGTCATCACCGGCATCACCAGACCCAACACCTGCGGCACGCTGATACGCAATTTTCCCTGCGGTTGCGCAGCGGCATCACACAGTTCGAACTCTGCAGCCTCAACATCCGCCAGAATTTTACGGCAACGCTGTAGGAACAATGCCCCCTCGCTGGTCAGCGTGATGCTACGCGTGGTGCGATGAAACAAGCGCACCCCCAGCCGCGCCTCCAGACGCGCAATGCTTTTACCAACCGCCGACGAAGACACCCCGGTCAGCCGACCCGCCTCAGTAAAACTGCGCGTCTCGGCGACCTGAATGAATACCGAAATACTGCCAAGGCGATCCATACACCCTCCCGATTCAAGACATCCGTGTCCGATATGTTCGGAACCTTAACCTGTTTTTCGCCAAGTCGCAGCGCCCTACCCTGTGCACTCGTTGACCTTTGCCCACGGATGAATGCTCATGAACGACGCACAACTCACCTGCCGCACACTTGAAGCCTCGCTCCAACAACGCGAACGCTTACCCCTCGGCGCCCTGCTGGCCCTGGCCACCGCCGGGTTCATCACCGTCATGACCGAAGCCCTGCCCGCCGGCCTGCTGCCGCAAATGAGCAGCGGTTTGAAAGTCTCCCAGGCACTGATCGGACAACTGGTGACGATGTACGCCATCGGCTCAATACTCGCCGCCATTCCACTTACCCTCGCCACCCGAAGCTGGCGCCGACGCCCCCTGCTGCTCTCCGCCATCGGCGGCTTCGCCATCGCCAACAGCATCACCGCCCTTTCGGAGTTGTACTGGCTAACCCTGATCGCACGCCTGATTGCCGGCATATTCGCCGGCCTGCTCTGGGCACTACTCGCCGGCTACGCCAGCCGCATGGTCGCCCCCCATCTGCAAGGCCGCGCCATCACCGTCGCTATGCTCGGCGCTCCCATCGCGCTGTCCCTAGGCATCCCGGCCGGCACCCTGCTCGGCACCTTGATCGGCTGGCGCCTGAGCTTCGCCATCATGACCGCCCTGACCGTGCTGCTAGTGATCTGGGTACGCTGGCAAGTCCCCGACTTCGCCGGAGAACCAGAAGGAAAACGTCTGCCATTGCGTAAGGTATTTACCCTCCCGGGCGTACGACCGGTGCTGTTCGTGACCTTGACCTACGTCGTCGCACACAATCTGCTCTACACCTACATCGCCCCGTTCCTGAAACCGTCCGGACTCGATACCTCCGTTGACCGCGTGCTGCTGGTGTTCGGCCTGGCGTCGGTGCTGAGCTTGTGGATCGTCGGTAGCCTGATTGATCGCTGGCTACGCGAATTGGTACTGATCAGCGCAGCACTGTTCATGCTGTCGGCGATTGCGTTGGGTTTGTGGCGCGAGTCTGCTGGCGTGATCTACATCGCTACGGCTGTTTGGGGCCTCGCATTTGGTGCGATGCCTTCGCTGCTGCAAACAGCCTCGGCGAAAACGGCGAAGGATGCTGCGGATACTGCGCAATCGATGTTGGTGACATTGTGGAATGTCGGAATTGCGGGCGGTGGATTGGCTGGGGGGTTGTTGCTGGATAATTTGGGGGTTGGAGCGTTTCCATGGATTGTGATCGCGTTGTTGCTGATGAGTCTGTGTGCGACGGTGACAGCGAGAACCCATGGGTTTCCGCGAACCAGATAAGGGTGAACACAGGCATTCAGACTTTGGTTGGCTGACAGGTTGCCTTCGCTAGCAGGCTAGCTCCCACAGGGATTGAGTACAGGGCAGCCTTCGCGAGCAAGCTCTGCTCCTACACAAGCAAGATCAAAAGATCGCAGCCTTCGGCAGCTCCTACATGAAATCGCGGTGAGCCCGCACCCAATTAGGCCGAGTGTCAGCTCGCCTGCTTTTGATCTTGATCTTAGAGCCCGTCGGGAGGCTGAGTGGAGGGATTCATACGGGGAAAGCATCGAGAGGAGGTGCAGCGAAGCAAACCGTAGGCGATGCCCCCGGATGAACCCGGAGCGAAGGAACCCGAGCCTTAGCGAGGGCCGGACGTCAGGGCACAGCGTTTTGGTTACTTTTGGGCGTCTGCAAAAGTGACCCGCCGTAAGGGCGGAACCCTAATCAGCCATCACCCAAAAAACGGATATACACCCAAAACCCCAAGCCCAAAAAAAAGCCCCAACTCACGTCAGGGCTTTCTCCAAAACTCAGTCAACGATCAAAACCGCTTGATCTCAGCCTGAGCTTCCAACTGCTTACGATACGCCGCAAAGTCCTGCTGACCTTCACGCGACGCCAGGAAGCGACGGTACTGCGCCTTCTCTTCATCCGTCGGTGCAGCCGCTTCATTCACGCCATTCAGACGCACAATCATCAAACTACCGTCCGGCAGCGTCACACTGCTAAACGTAGGCTTGTCCTTGGCAGCCGGCTTCGGCATACGGAACAACGCCTGCAGAACCGCCGGATCAACACCTTCCTGCGCACGAGTGGCCGCTTCGGTGATTTTCCAGTTCTGCGCATCAACTGCCTTGCCTTCACGCAGATCAGCAATCAGCTTCTCGGCCTGAGTCTTGGCAGCCGCGCTGGCGTGCTCTTTGGTCAGTTGAGCGCGGATCGCCACGTTCACGCTTTCCAGAGGCAATTGCGCAGGCTTCAAGTGTTCCTTGGCACGCAATACAACCACGGTATCCGGATCCAGCTCGATGGCGGTGCTGTTGGCGCCTTCATCAATCACTTCAGTGCTGAATGCAGCAGTCACCACAGCACGGTTGGCCGCCAGACCTTCGCCACCTTCACGGCCAAACGGCTTGGAGGTGTGCACGGTCAGTTTCAGATCCGCCGCTGGCTGGGCCAGGTCGGATGCTTCGAACGCGGAGTCTTCCAGTTGCTTGGTCGCCTCGACGAAACGCTGCTCAACCTGCGCGGCTTTCAGATCGCGGGTCAGCTTGTCTTTCAGGCTGGCCAGGGTTGGCACTTCTGGCGCTTCAACACCCAGCAGCTTGATCAGGTGGTAACCGAAATCGGTGCGAACCGGGTCGGACACTTGATCCTTGTTCAGCGAGTACAGTGCTTTTTCGAAGGCTGGGTCGTAGACGCCAGGGCCTGCGAAACCGAGGTCACCGCCATTGTTGGCCGAACCCGGATCCTGCGAGAACTCCTTGGCCAGCGCTTCGAATTTCTCGCCCTTGGCCAAACGCGCCTGGACGTCTTCGATCTTCGCTTTAGCCTGAGCTTCAGTAGTCTTGTCGTTCACTTCGATCAGGATGTGCGCGGCACGACGCTGTTCCGACAGGTTGGCGATATCTTTCTGATACGCCGCCTGCAGGTCTTCGTCTTTCACGGTGACCTGGTCGAAGAACGAAGCCTTCTTCAGCTCAACGTAATCGACGATCACCTGATCCGGAGTCATGAACTCTTTGGCGTGTTCGTCGTAGTAAGCCTTGACCTCATCGTCAGTCAGCTTGACCGAGGCTGGGTCGGCTTTGACGCTCAGGGTGGCGAAATCGCGGGTCTGTTTTTCCAGACGGGCAAAGGCCAACACTTCAGCGTCGGTGACGAAACCGCTGCCGCCGATACCGGCACGCAGTTGGCCGATCAGCATTTCCTGAGCCAGCATCTGGCGGAATTGCATACGGCTATAGCCCAGTTGACGGATCACCTGGTCGAAACGATCGGAGCTGAACTTGCCGTCCACCTGGAATTCAGGGGTTTGCAGGATCACCTGATCCAGAGCGCCTTCGGAGAAAGCGAACTTCGATTGTTCTGCGCCTTGCAGCAGCAGCTTGCGATCAATCAAACCCTTGAGGGCCGATTCGCGAAGCATTTTTTCATCGAGCAGCGAAGCGTCGAAATCTTTGCCCAGCTGTTGCATCAGCTGACGGCGTTGCATATCAACCGCCTGGCTTAGCTCGTTCTGGCTGATCTCTTCACCATTGACCTGGGCCGCCTCGTTCTTGTGAGTCGTGGCCTGAAAAATGGCATCGAAACCGGTCAAAGCCATCAGCAAAATGATGGCCCCGATAATGGTCTTGGCAATCCAGCCTTGTGAATTGTCCCTGATATTCTGCAGCATGCGTCCCCCAGAAACGGTTGAACTTCAAATTAGGCAACCGTGGAGCGTGGGTAGAATCCGGATAGAAGAAAGGCGCATCCGAGGATGCGCCTTCTCGTAACTGGCGGAGCGGACAGGGCTCGAACCCTCGATCCCGGCGTTACAGGCGCCTGTTTCAGCGACCTGCTCTACCGCTCCGCTGCCAAGTCAGGGATGACCCCGACCCGGATGGGTAAAAACTTGTAACGAACTTAGTTAACCGCTTCTTTCAGTGCTTTACCGGCTTTGAAGCCTGGTTTTTTAGCAGCAGCGATTTGCAGCGTCTTGCCGGTCTGTGGGTTACGACCAACGCGGGCTGGACGATCAGTCACGGAGAACGTACCGAAACCAACCAGAACAACAGAGTCGCCAGCCTTGAGAGCGCCAGTGACGGATTCGATTACAGCGTCCAGCGCACGGCCAGCAGCAGCTTTCGGGATATCAGCGGATGCAGCGATAGCATCAATCAGTTCCGACTTGTTCACTCTAAGTCCCCTTATATCTATTTTGAGATGATTCTAAGTTTTTTGGTGAAAGCAAAAACGAGTGCTGAATGGCCTACAGACACTTAAGAGCCGCTTTATAACAAGGGCTCTAAAAAGCTGTCAAGGAAGCCACCCAGGCAAAAGCATACTAATGCGTGCTAATTCTTTCCTTAGCATCAGACTCACGTTTTTCATCCTTGGCAACTATCTCCGGAGCCACATCCGGCAAGGGCTCCGGCGCGTATTGCAGCGCAATTTGCAGGACCTCGTCAATCCATTTAACCGGTTTAATCTGCAGATCCTGCTTGATGTTGTCCGGAATCTCCTTGAGATCACGTACGTTTTCTTCAGGAATAATCACAACCTTGATTCCGCCGCGGTGTGCCGCGAGCAGTTTTTCCTTCAGACCACCAATTGCCAGCACTTGACCGCGCAAGGTGATTTCACCGGTCATGGCGACATCAGCGCGCACCGGAATGCCGGTCAATGCCGACACCAGGGCCGTGCACATGCCTACACCGGCGCTAGGACCGTCTTTCGGGGTCGCGCCTTCCGGCATGTGAATGTGCGTGTCGCGCTTCTCGTGGAAGTCCACAGGAATGCCCAGGCTCTTGGCACGGCTGCGCACGACGGTCAGGGCTGCGGTGATCGATTCGACCATCACATCACCCAGCGAACCGGTCTTGATCAGTTGACCTTTACCCGGCACGACAGCGGCTTCGATGGTCAGCAATTCGCCACCAACCTGAGTCCAGGCAAGGCCGGTCACTTGACCGATCTGATCCTGTTGCTCGGCCAGACCATAGCGGAATTTACGCACACCGAGGAAATGCTCCAGCAAATCAGCTGTCACTTTTACCGAGAAGCGTTTTTCCAGCGCGTGCTCTTTCACAGCCTTGCGGCAGACCTTGGCGATCTGACGTTCGAGGCCACGCACACCGGCTTCACGGGTGTAGTAACGGATGATGTCGCGGATCGCCTCTTCATCAAATTCAATCTCGCCCTTCTTCAGACCGTTAGCGGTGATCTGTTTTGGCGAGAGATATTTGACGGCAATGTTGATCTTTTCGTCTTCGGTGTAGCCCGGCAGACGGATGACTTCCATGCGGTCGAGCAGCGCCGGCGGGATGTTCATCGAGTTCGAGGTGCACAGGAACATCACATCCGAGAGGTCGTAATCGACTTCCAGATAGTGATCGTTGAAGTTGTGGTTTTGCTCTGGATCGAGCACTTCCAGCAACGCCGACGCCGGATCGCCACGCATGTCGCTGCCCATTTTGTCGATTTCATCGAGCAGGAACAGCGGGTTGCGAACGCCCACTTTTGTCATCTTTTGAATCAATCTTCCCGGCATCGAACCGATGTAAGTCCGGCGGTGACCACGAATTTCCGCTTCATCCCGCACACCACCGAGGGCCATGCGCACGAATTTACGGTTGGTGGCGTGAGCGATCGACTCGGCCAGCGAGGTTTTACCCACGCCCGGAGGACCGACCAGGCACAACACCGGGCCACGAATTTTTTTCACACGTTTTTGCACGGCGAGGTATTCAAGGATGCGTTCCTTGACCTCTTCGAGGCCGTAGTGGTCGGCGTCGAGAATGTCTTCAGCGCGCGCCAGATCAAGGCGTACCTTGCTCTGTGCCTTCCACGGCACCTGCACCAGCCAGTCGATGTACGAGCGCACCACGGTGGCCTCAGCGGACATCGGCGACATTTGCTTAAGCTTGTTCAGCTCGGCCGTGGCTTTGGCCAACGCGTCTTTCGGCAGACCGGCAGCGTCGATACGCTTTTTCAGGTCTTCGATTTCGTTGTGGCCTTCGTCGCTGTCGCCGAGTTCTTTCTGAATGGCCTTCATCTGCTCATTCAGGTAGTACTCGCGCTGACTGCGCTCCATTTGCTTTTTGACGCGGCCACGAATGCGTTTTTCGACTTGCAGCAGATCGATCTCGGCATCTAGCAGCGCCAGAACGTGCTCGACCCGGGCCGACAAATCAATGATTTCGAGGATTTCCTGCTTCTGCTCGATTTTCAGCGCCATGTGCGCGGCCATGGTGTCGACCAGACGACCCGGCTCATCGATGCTGTTGAGCGACGACAGGACTTCAGCCGGGACTTTTTTGCCCAACTGCACATATTGTTCGAACTGCGACAGCAGTGTGCGCACGAACACTTCGGATTCGCGCTCGGCGGCGTCGACTTCTTCGATCAGCGAGACTTCAGCGCGGCAGTGGCCGTCAACTTCGCTGAAACGCTCAACAGTACCGCGCTGTTCACCTTCGACCAGCACTTTGACAGTGCCGTCAGGCAGCTTGAGCAGTTGCAGAACGGTAGCGATGGTACCTACGCGATAGAGAGCGTCTTCACCGGGATCGTCGTCAGCCGGGTTTCTCTGGGCCAGCAGCAGGATCTGCTTGTCGCCCGTCATCGCGGCCTCGAGGGCTTCGATGGATTTCTCGCGCCCCACGAACAGTGGGATAACCATGTGCGGATAAACCACGACATCACGCAATGGCAGGAGAGGCAATTCGATGGTTGTCTTCATGATTTCGCCTCTACGGCGGCCATATGGCCGTAATCAGATGGAATTGAGCTTGAAACCAAGATGGGGGCTGCCTTGAAAAAAAACAAGCGCAAAGCGGATGTAAAAAATGCCATAAAAAAAAAGAGGCCCGAAGGCCCCTTCTTTGTTGCGGCAGGGTGGACGCTTACGCGTCCGGTGCTGCCTTGGCTGCCGGCTCACTGTTTTCGTAGATATACAGTGGCTTGGACTTGCCTTCGATCACGCTTTCATCGATCACGACTTTGCTCACCTCAGACTGCGAGGGGATTTCATACATCGTGTCGAGCAATACACCTTCGAGAATCGAGCGCAGGCCACGAGCACCGGTCTTGCGTTCCAGGGCACGTTTGGCGACGGATTTCAGCGCGTCAGCACGGAATTCCAGATCGACGCCTTCCATCTCGAACAGCTTGGCATACTGTTTGGTCAGAGCATTTTTCGGCTCGGTGAGGATCTGCATCAGCGCAGCCTCGTCGAGCTCGTCCAGCGTCGCAAGTACCGGCAGACGACCGACGAATTCCGGGATCAGACCGAACTTGACCAGATCGTCAGGCTCGACTTCACGCAGGGATTCACCGACTTTCTTGCCTTCTTCCTTGCTGCGCACTTCTGCGTTGAAACCGATGCCGCCTTTGGTGGAACGGTTTTGAATAACCTTTTCCAGACCCGAGAACGCACCACCGCAGATGAACAGGATGTTACGGGTGTCGACCTGCAGGAATTCCTGCTGCGGATGCTTGCGGCCACCTTGCGGCGGTACGGAAGCGACCGTGCCTTCGATCAACTTGAGCAAGGCCTGCTGCACGCCTTCACCGGAAACGTCCCGGGTGATCGACGGGTTGTCGGACTTGCGCGAAATCTTGTCGATTTCATCGATGTAGACAATACCCATCTGGGCTTTCTCTACGTCGTAATCGCACTTCTGCAGCAGCTTCTGAATGATGTTCTCGACGTCTTCACCTACATAACCCGCCTCGGTGAGGGTGGTTGCGTCGGCGATGGTGAACGGAACGTTCAGCAAGCGGGCCAGTGTTTCGGCCAGCAGGGTTTTACCGGAGCCTGTCGGGCCGATCAGCAGGATGTTGCTCTTGCCGAGTTCGACGTCGTCAGCCTTTTTGTCACGCTGGTTAAGGCGCTTGTAGTGGTTGTACACCGCTACGGCCAGAACCTTTTTCGCACGCTCCTGACCAATGACGTATTGATCAAGGATGCCGCTGATTTCTTTAGGCGAAGGCAATTTATGCGCGCTGCTCTCGGCCTGTGCTTCCTGCACCTCCTCGCGGATGATGTCATTGCACAGGTCGACGCACTCGTCGCAGATAAAGACCGAGGGGCCGGCAATCAATTTGCGCACTTCATGCTGGCTTTTGCCACAGAAGGAGCAATAGAGCAGCTTGCCGTTGTCCTCGCCG